>CACCQD010000007.1 GCA_902547925.1 uncultured SAR116 cluster alpha proteobacterium
CTTTCGCGGCAAGCGCATTGGCCTCATTTTTCAAGACCCGCAAACCTCGCTGAACCCGGTGATGACAATTGGCGAGCAGCTGATTGAGACCATCCAGACCCATCTTCAGCTGGACGCCAATGAGGCCCGCAAACGCGCGGTCGCGTTGTTGGACGATGTCGGCATCATTAATGCTGATGCCCGGTTTAACGATTATCCGCACCAGTTTTCAGGGGGTATGCGCCAACGGGTCGTGATTGCCCTCGCGCTCTGCGCTGACCCGGATATCCTGATCGCAGATGAGCCGACAACAGCGCTTGATGTCTCCATCCAGTCGCAGATTCTGGCATTACTGCAGAAGCTGAAGGCAGACCGTAATCTTGCTGTCATCCTTATCACCCACGACATGGCCGTGATCAGCGAGGTTGCCGACAGGGTTGTGGTGTTAAAGGACGGGCGGATTGTCGAGATGGGCGCCCCAGCTGCGGTGCTTGGCACCCCCTCGCAGACCTATACGAAAAGTCTTGTCAGCTCAGTCCCGCCGACTGACCGCCGCATTGACCGTTTCCCGATCATGGGTGCCGAGCAGAACCATGCGGCTGACCACAATCTGAAAATTCTCAACCGCTGGCAGCTGCAGAAAAACACCGGTGCCTCGCTGGTACGCGTTGAGGCTCTCAGCAAGAGTTTTTCCGGTGAGGGATTCATGCGCATTGGCACAAATGAACCCGTCCATGCGGTCAGGAATGTCTCGTTCGAGATCAGGGAGGGTGAATCCTTTGGTCTGGTTGGTGAGAGTGGCAGTGGCAAATCGACCATCGCCAAGATGATCGTCAGATTGATTGAACCAACGTCCGGCGCAATCTTCTTTGAGCAGGACGATATCACAACGCTTGACGGGCCGGCGCTGCTCGCCTTTCGCCGCAAGATACAAATGGTTTTTCAGGATCCCTATTCATCACTGAATGGCCGTATGAAAATCAAAAACATCATCGCCGAGCCAATTCTCCATCACAATGCGCGGCTGGAACGGGCAGATATCGATCATTATGTCGATGATCTGCTTGCCGCGGTCGATTTGCCAACGTCAAGCAAGGAGCGCTACCCCCATGAATTTTCCGGCGGGCAGCGACAGCGCATTTCGATTGCTCGTGCCCTGGCAACGCAGCCAAAATTGCTTGTCTGTGATGAACCAACTTCGGCGCTTGATGTGAGCATTCAGGCACAGATCCTGAATTTGTTAAAGGATCTGCAGGAAAAACTCGGATTGACGATATTGTTTATCAGCCACGATCTGCCGGTTGTCCGGCAAATGTGTGACCGCATCGCCGTTCTGAAAGACGGGGCGGTGTGTGAAATTGCCGCCGCCGAACAGCTATTCGCATCGCCAGAGCATAGCTACAGCCAGCATCTTCTCAACTCGATGCCAAAATTCCAGCCCTAGAAGGAGGTTATCCCAGCGTTGGATATAGCAGCAGGATCACCGCTGCCGACCCACCCATCTGGAGCAGATAAAGCCCGACAGACAAGCCATGCAGGCGGCTAAAACGCGATTTTGCCGCTTGTGCAGCCGGTGCCGCCACGTCACCAGCCAGCATCAGATCACGCTGGGTGTTGATCTTGGGTGTCAGGACCAGCCAATTGACCAGAAAGAAAAGAGCTGAGGTCAGGGAAATGAGACGGGCTGGACTCGGAGGGGCCAGAAATGCGGTGAAGGTGGCCGCTGTCGCGACAACAAAGCCAAAGGCAAAAATCCGTGGAAACACATAACGCAGAAATTTGCTGGCCGACGGCATATCCAGTGCTTTGAGCGCAGAGGGTGAAATCACCGCCACAAAAAACACCATGAAGCCTAGCATGGCAGCGTGAATCAACAGCGTGGCAACAAACATCACTCTATCCTCTCAAAAACAACCTGTCGTCACCCTGATATGGGTAGACCACCCAGCCAAGAAAAGGGGGACGATTAGGTCAACCCGCACCGCCATGACCCCGCCATGACCAGTTTATGATCACGACAAGAGCGCGCCATGACCAAGACATGACCAAGACCAAGACAAGACTGGGCCAAGAGGGCATCAAGAGAGCGGTGAAAGTCGCCAACACCCTTGACCAGTGCCAATTTTCTGGCAAGGTTTGGGAAAGCAAAATGAGACTGTTCATCCATGCGTAAGTTTTTTCTGATTGCCCTGATACTGGGGTGTGGAACGCCAGCCTTCGCCGCCGCACCTGACGGCAAGGGGCTGTTCTGCACTGATCAGACGATTGCCGATGAAACGGCTGACATTGACCTCGTCATTGGCGCCAAATTCATCGCGTTCTGGTTTGATCAGGGCCGTGCCTCGACAACAAAATGGCAGCGGCGCAATGACGAGATTATCCTCCGCTCATCGCCAACCGGCAGCAATTATGTGACCAGCAGCGATGAAATTGGATGGATTTCCACCACCCATACAAAAGATGGAACCCGCGAGGAAACCTATAATATTGATCGCAAGACCCTTGTGGCAAAGGGAATAAACCCCAGACGCACACAGGAATTTGCCTGTGAAATCATGCCTGAGAAAAAACAATACAAACAGAAATTAGCCACAACGCGTGAGGCTCTGCAGGATCGATATGATGAGAGGCTAAAGGCCAACCAGTTCTAACAGCAAGTTTTATCAAAAGCCCAGCTGGTGACTATGTCCCAGCCCAGCTCGAAGAAAACAGACTAAAACAAGGGGAAGAGATGGGCAATCTGGACATCGACAATATCGTAGCAAACTATGAGACGAATGGATATGTCACGCCGGTCCGGCTGCTCTCAAAGGCGGATGCGGCGCATCATCGGGGTCTGTTGGAGGCGGCGGAAACATCGTTCGGCAACATGCATTATCGCAGCAAGCTGCACACCATTCACACCTCACCATTGACGCTGGCCACCCTGCCATCGGTGCTGGATATCGTTGAGCGGATGATCGGACCGAATATTCTGCTCTATAACGTCACCTACATCATCAAGGAGCCAAAGACCCAAACGCATGTCAGCTGGCATCAAGATCTGACCTATTGGGGGCTGAGCCATGATGATCAGGTATCCATGTGGCTGGCGCTGTCACCGGCGACATTGGAAAGCGGTTGTATGCGAATGATTCCTGGTTCGCATCTGGGGGGACGAATGGAGCATGCCGCAACAGAGGACAGCAACAATGTCCTGTTGCAGGGCCAGACGGTTTCAGGGGTCAACGAAGATGAGGCTCACGCTTGCCCGCTGGCACCTGGCGAGGCGACCTTTCATCATGGCTGGACGTTGCACGCCTCAATGGCAAACCAGAGTGATGAACGGCGGATTGGGCTGAATGTGCAATATCTGGCAACGCATGTCCGGCAGACAAAACATGATCTGGACACGGCCATGCTGGTCAGGGGACAGGATGATTATCGTCACTTCGACTATGACAGGCCGGCCACATCCGACCTTGACCCGGCGGCGATTGCGCATCAGGCGCTGCTTGAGAACCGCTATGTCAGCATCGCCGGCAAGCAGTAAACGCGTGTGCCGCCATTTTTTCAGACGGCAGAGCGACATCTCCGGGTGAGCCTGAACGGCCAATCGGACTGGAGTGAACTGGTTGGGCTAAGCTGGTTGGGCTGGACTGGCTGGCGCTCAAATCCCTAGATGCAGCTTCGGCTTCCAAAAGGGGCGGAACAGCTCAATCTTCGGGCAGCGGTTCATCACCACCTTGAGGCCGGCCTCCTCGGCGAGACGCGCAGCGTCATGATTGATCACACCGATCTGCCCCCACAGCACCTTGGCACCGATGGCGATCGCCTCTTCAGCAATGCCATATAGATCCTTGGGCTTTCTGAACACCTCAACCATATCAACCGGACGGTCGATCGCGGCAAGGCTTGGATAGACCTTGAGACCACGGATTTCCTCAAGCCCCGGGCGCGGATTGATAGGAATCATATCATAGCCGGTTTCATGCAAAACACGCAGCACACCATAGCTGAACTTCGTCTTGTCCGGGCTAGCACCGACCATGGCAATCGTCTTGACCGATGTCAGAATGCCTTGAAGATATTCATTGCTATAGGGCTCTTCATGGTTCATGAGGGTCATTTTTCAGTATCCAATGGTGTTGCGATATCAGCCTTGAGCTCATGCGGGGCGAGCGGATCACGGAACGGATTGCGATAGAGCCTATCATGGCTGTCGACGCCAATCTCCAATGTGCAATCTGATTTGGCCCGCGCCACGCACAAAATTACATAGCCGTCATTGATCTGCCTGTTGTTGAGAGCGACCTGCGCGCGCTGGTCTATGTCGCCGTCGATGAGCTTTGCCGCACAGGTGATGCAGCCGCCATATTGGCAGCCATAGGGAAGATCAACGCCCTGCGCCCGCAACTCATCAAGCAGCGGCTTGCGCCCCTTCACTTCATATTCCGCATTGTCGCGATTGGCGAGAGTGATTGTCATCATAGCCAGATATCACTTGTGCAATCGCCACCGGGGTAGCGCGCTTCATGGCAGCGGCTCGGGCCATTTGGCTCCTTGCCAAAATCAACAATGAAGTTCTTGTTGATCTCCATGCCGCCATTGGCCGGATCACAATCAATCATCACCATAACCCCGCCCTGTTCGCGGATTTCGGGGTAGAACTGATTGTCCCATGTGCTGAAAAGCGATGTTGTCACATAGAGCCGCGTGCCATCCAGGCTGAGCTGGAACATCTGCGGCCCACCCGCCATTTTGACGCCATTGACCTCTGGTGCCTTGCCCAGCAGTCCACCCATCCAGACCTGACCGGTCAATTTCGGGTTATGCGGGTCGGAGATATCATATTGCCGCATATCGCCATGCAGCCAGTTATTCAGATAGAGATATTTGTCATCCATCGAGACGAGGATGGCTGACATCACGCCAGGGACCGGAATGGGCCATTCGGGATGTGGCTCATTCTCGACATCAATGATTTTTTCCCACTGCCATTTGCCGTCATCATTCTTCCACCAGTGAATGACGTTGGAGCTCAGCGCCGCCCCGCAAAAGCCGTGCGTGCTGTCCGGGTTGTGATGGAATTTGACTTCCAATGGCACAAGACCATCTTCACCAAGATAGAATGTCTCGACAGGTTCCCGCTTTTCAAAATCCCAGAAATGCAGCTCGCGCCCATATTTGAGGTGACCTACCTCCTCCAGATCGAAGCCGGGCATGAAGGTGTTGGGCGCTGCCCATTCGGATGAAACCATCACATTATGGCGTGGCTGATACCAGAAATCATAACCAAATTTGATATCGCCCATCGAGTTTTCCCACCGCCCAACAATCTCAAAATCCTTGTTCAGATGCAGATAGCCGCCCGGTGCCTCACCCTTGGCGTTGCCCAAAAATGAAATGATGATCTCTGATCCCAGACAATGCACCGTATGCGGGCCGGAAAGATCAGCCTTGGCCTTGATCTCAGTACCATCAATCACTTTGTGAAGGCGCGGCGCCCGCGGGTCGGTGGCGGTATCAACAACATGAATGTTGTTTGACCGCACCCCGGGAAGCAACAGATAGCGGCGTGCCATGCTCTCATCATCAAAACAGGAGGAACAGGCGTTCCAGCCCATATGGTGAAGCTCATCCCCAATCCCCGGCATATCCAACCGGTGAATGACCTCGGAATATGTCGGGCTATCCGGGTCGACATCAACCGTCGCCAGATAATCCGGCTTCTGAATGCCGGTGCCAGTATAGATCGCAATGGTGTAAAGCAATGTCTCACAAGGAGCCTTGATTGCTTCTGCGGGACTTGCGTAACCCGGACCACAACATTCCATCACCTAATTCTCCCTCTTTGAAATTCTTCTATAGGCCCATTCTGTCAGCGATCGCCCTGATCCGATACATTTCACGCAATACAGGTTTTTCGATGAGCTTGCCATCAATCACCACAAGGCCCGTATCCGCAGCCTCAAATTCCGAGATGATTCGCCGTGCCCGGGCAATCTGGTCTGCCGATGGGGTGAATACCTCATTCAGTGCGGCGATCTGTTTCGGGTGAATGGACCCTTTACCGGAAAAGCCGAGCGCGCGCGCCTGTTCGGCGGCAACGCGCATCCCGTCCGGATCCTCAAGATCAAGATAGGGCACATCAATCACATCAAGACCGGCCGCCGCCGCCGCATGCACCACACGAGACCGCGCATAAAGCAACGGCTCCCACGTAAGCTGGCACCGCAATTCGGCGGCCATATCAACCCCGCCAAAAAATATCGCATCAATGCGGGAGCTGCACCCGGCAATGTCATAGGCGGCTTCAAGCCCCTCATTTGTTTCAATGATTACATGAAGGCGGGTATCATGACCGGCCTCGGACAGCAGCTGATCAAGTGTGATTACCTCATCCGGTGTGCGGACTTTCGGCATCATCAGCGCCGGTGGCGGCGTATCACTCGCCAAAATGGCATTCACATCCTGAATGCCAAACCGTTCGCGCATTGAATTGATCCGGACAATCCGCTCAACCCCGTCATCAGCCTGCGGCTCGGCAAACAGTGCCAGCGCCTTGTCCCGGGCCTCGGCCTTGTCCTTGGGCGCAATGCCATCCTCCAGCTCAACGCAGACAATGTCGGCACCGCTGGCCAGCGCCTTTGGGAACATGTCCGGGCGCAGACCGGGCGTGAAAATGAAACTGCGGCGGGGACGAATATTTGTGGATGTGGAACTCATGTCTCGGTCTTTCGAAATCTCATATGTTTTACCCCGAAAGGGTATATGACGCCGTCGCAAATAGTGCCCATTACTTCTCACAGGACGCAACCGTCATCTTCACCTATCGCGAAATCTTACTCTTAGTCAAATTAAAGTACAATCGGTCAGAAAATGTTGTCTTTCCTTATTAACATCATCCATCTTTTTATTTTGTGTTGCATGTGGGACGATGGCATGCCGGAGGATGGGGATTTGTTAATCCCAACAATCAGCAGACATAGTCCCTGCTCCCGGGAAATGCGGACGCTTTTGCCAACAACATGAGTCGCCAACCAGAAAAAATGCCAAAACCAAAAAGACCAAGAGCTTCGGAGTAAATAATGGAACTCGCAGATGAAATAGTGATCCCCGCCACACGAGACATGGTCTATAAGAGCCTCAATGATATCGAAATTCTGAAGAAATGTATCCCGGGCTGTCAGGAGCTTGTGGCGACAAGCGACACCGAGCTAGCCGCCCTCGTCGTTTTGAAAATCGGGCCCATCAAGGCCAAATTCAACGGCACGGTCACACTTGACCAGACACGCGCTCCCCAGTTTTTCAGCCTCAGCGGCCAGGGTGATGGCGGCGTCGCAGGCTTTGCAAAGGGCGGAGCCGATGTCGAACTGGTCGCGGACGATGCCAGCACAATCCTCAAATACACCGCCAAGGCCGAAACTGGCGGCAAGATTGCCCAGCTTGGCAACCGGCTGATCACCAGCACCGCCAAGAAGCTGTCAAAACAATTCTTTGGAAATTTTGAGACAGAAATGACTGGGGATGAGACTGGCGACTGATCTGTTTGCGCACAGGCCTGTGGCATCAGCTCAATTTTCGGCACTTTTCATTTATCGCCATTCTTTGGAAACGCCTTTTTTGGGACGCCAGAGCCTCCGGTGTATCTATATCGAGGTGAATGCTGTCATCAGGCCAACTAAGGCTGTTTAACGCATTCCTGTTTTCCGCAAAAATAATGCGCCCGCCAGCATCACCGGTTAGCGCCACCAATTCATCAAAAAAGCCACGTCCCCAAATCACCGGATTGCCAAGCCTGGCATCAAAGACAGGCAGCGTGATCCGATCCGCTGCATCAGGCAGGCTGCTATGCTCCCGCAGCAGAGCCGCAATCAGCTCTGGCCTTACCAGCGGCATATCACCCAGCGCGATCAGCACCGCCGCTTGCGAGCCTTTTTGATGATGACGCACCCCGCAGACCACCGAGGATGCCTGACCTGACTGATAATAATCATTGTAAATACAGGTGACATGCAAATCATCAAGAGCAGCTGCAACAAGGCGATGCTCATGGCCGGTGACAATCACCAGATCATTCAGCCCACCATCAAGGAGTGCCTTCGCTGTTCGCCGAATGATCGGCACACCATCAATCTCTGCCAACAATTTATTCTGCGCGCCCATGCGCTGTGATTGTCCGGCCGCCAGTATCACCCCGCCAATGGTTGCATTCGATATCTGCCACCGCTCTACCATCCCGGATCAACCGGCAGGCCGAAATAATCGATGCGGCCACCCGCGGCGATCACTGCCATCGGCACCTCATCGCGCTTGTCGGCGATTGCCGAACCACCAGCAATCAGCATGACAGCCGGGCCATTCGCACGGGACGCCGTGATGGCTTGATTTATCGCGGCTGCCTCATGCGCCACAACGCGGCTGTCAACCAAGGCACATCCAAGCTGGTTCAGACGCTGCTTTGCCGTCTGTTCAGTTGCCTTGAGGATTTTGTCAGCCATTCCGGGAATACTGGTCTGGATCAGGCAAAAGGACCGTGGATGCAACGCGTGAAATGAGATAACAGGCTCACCCGCCCCCAGCCCAATGACGGTGGCAACGGCCGTTTCAGCGGCGCTGTAGGGAATGATCGCCAGCGTGGCGATCAGATCGCCAGCCTCGACAAGTTGATTATGCTGCATGGTTGAGAGCGTGATACCCTCATCAACCATGTTGATATCACGCAGCCTCAGCCTGTCAACGCGCAGCAAGCCACGTTGTGTTGCACATATATCGTCGCGTCCGATGGCGGCAACAGACAGCCTGACATTGGCAGGCATCATCGCTTTGGCGATCATATCGACGGCTGCATCCTCGCCCAGATCACCATCTTCAGCCCTTGCAACGATAATATCATCAATCCCGTTTGCACGCAGGCGGGACAGATGATCCGATGTCAAGCAGGTGCCCTTGGCGATCCGCCCATCGGGCAAATAGACGGCGTGAACCAATATCGCGTCCAGACAATCAGACAATGCGCAGGGGCCAAATTTCACCCTGACATCTCCCCCAGCATACGCTCGGCAGCGATCATTTCAGCCAGAATTGACACCGCAATCTCAGCCGGTTTTAGCGCTCCGATATTCAGTCCGGCTGGACCGTGAAGCCGATTCATTTCATCCGCGCTGATACCGGTTCCCTGCAGCCGCGCGCATCTGGCCGCATGGGTGCGGCGAGACCCAAGACAGGCGACATAAAAAGCATCGCTCGACAGCGCGGCGTGGAGCCCCGGATCGTCAATTTTCGGATCATGTGTTAGCGTGACAATTGCTGTGTGTGCATCGAGGCCAAGGGTGCGCATTGCCTCATCCGGCCAGCCGGTGACGCATTCAATATCGGGGAACCGCGCAGCCGCCGTAAACACCGCACGGGGGTCGATGATTGTGACATCATAGCCAGCCAATTTTGCCATCGGGGCCAGAAACTGGCTGATATGGACACCGCCAACGATAACCAGACGCCGCGCCGGTGGCTGCACTAGATAAAACAGATTGGACGCCTCATCAAGATAGCTGGCCTCTGGCATCAAAGATGATGAGGATGGCTCAAGCGTTCCGGACGCGGCATTCAAGCAGAGCGTGACCGGACGCCGGGCCCGCAGGTCCGATGACATGCTGGCCAGAGTCTGTGGCGTGATCCCGCCAGATCCAACCGGCGATATCAGAACAGCAATCCGGCCACCGCAAGACAGGCCAACTTCCCACGCCGTTTCATCGGCAACGCCAAAATCCAGACGTTTGCCACCGCCGGTGGAGATTGCATCGCCGCCTGCCTCGATCACGGCGCCCTCAACACAACCGCCAGATACCGATCCCTCAACCAACATATCGTCCCGGATGATCATCACACTGCCAACAGGCCGCGGTGACGAACCCCATGTCTGGATGACAAAGGCAAGCGCCACACCACGACCGGCGGCATGCCACTCGGCCGCACTGGCGATCAATGAGCTGTCTGTAGGATTGCTGTCAAACATGGTCCTGCTGTCCATCCTGCCTTATCTTAATACCCATTGGCGGGTTATGCTAGCCACAGGTTGTGATATGCTGTGCCTCATGCAGACGTCTTAACCGCTGCGGCATTGTATAGTAGGTCATGGCACGGGCCGCTGGTTGCATCTCGGCATGAATGAAAACAAATAAGGTTCCCAGAGGTTAATTGACCACAAGATTAAAGGTTTCAAATAGCGCATGATGCACAAAATGCCGAAGAGGGAAAAACGCAGCAAATGGGGGAAAACATGGCCAATGTCAGCTTTACGTTTAACGGCGGATCTGTCGGCGCAGAGGTGCCCGACAACACCTTGCTCGTTGAGTTCATCCGCGAGACACTTGGCAAAACTGGCACTCATATCGGGTGTGATACCAGCCAATGTGGCGCCTGTGTGATCCATATCAATGGCGAGTCGGTAAAATCCTGTACGATGCTGGCGGTCATGGCCAATGGCCAGGACGTCACAACAATCGAGGGTATTGCCGATGGCGATAAAATGCACCCCATGCAGGCAGCCTTTCACGAGAATCACGGTCTGCAATGCGGTTTTTGCACCCCGGGCATGGTGATGAGTGCCATTGAGCTGGTGACCAGGAACCCGGCCGCAAGTGAGCAGGAAATTCGTGAGGGTCTGGAGGGCAATATCTGTCGCTGTACCGGGTATCACAACATTGTGAAATCAGTACAGGCAGCCGCACAGGTCATGGCAGAAAAGTGACATGTCGGCAAATCCGGCGGGCCATAAATGACGCACTGACCAAAGCTGCGGAATAGGAGGAAATCATGTATCAGACAAACTATGTCAGAGCCTCAAGCATAGACGGTGCCGTGGCAAAACTGGACGATGAGGCAAAGCTTCTTGCCGGCGGCATGACCCTACTTCCAACAATGAAGCAACGTCTTGCCAGCCCGGAAACGCTGATTGACCTTGCTGATTGCGGCCTTGCCGGCATTGAGGATCTAGGTGACGCCCTCAAAATTGGGGCGATGACGCGTCATGTCGATGTCGAAACGTCAGAGATTGTGGCAAAGAGCATTCCCGCTCTGGCAGTGCTTGCAGCAAAAATTGGCGACCGGCAGGTGCGCAATCGTGGTACCATCGGCGGATCAATCGCCAACAACGACCCATCGGCCTGCTATCCTTCGGCTGCTTTGGCACTTGATGCGACGATCCACACCAACAGCCGTGACATCGCCGCAGATGATTTTTTTGTGGGTATGTTTGAAACGGCGTTAGAGGAAAATGAAATCATCATCGCGATCAGCTTTTCAAAGCCGACCGCCGCCGCCTATGCCAAATTTCCCAACCCGGCGTCACGCTATGCCATGGTTGGTGTGTTTGTTGCCAAAGGCGATTCGGTTAGCGTTGCCGTTACTGGTGCAGGTGAGGATGGTGTTTTCCGCCATGCGGGGCTGGAGGCAGCACTCACCAGTTCCTTTTCGCCAGAGTCTGTTGAGCCTGTCACGGTGAGCGGCGATGAGATGATCAGCGATATGCACGCGGCAAGTGACTACCGCGCTCACCTCGTCAAGGAGATGACACGGCGGGCTGTGGCGGCATGTGGCTAGCCATGATCGGGATACAATTGAAAAAGCCGGATCAAAGATCGCCTTTTTGCACCCATATTAGGGCCGAGGAAGGCAAGCCCCCATGGCACGACCCTGGCCAGAGATGCGCCTGTGCGCTAAGGCGCCAGCGTGCGACAGGATCTACGCGATTGCAGATTGACCCGAAGCCCTTGGGCATGCCAGCTCAAATATGCCAGTTGCGGCGATGCCGTGATGATTTTTTTGTTGAAGTGGTGGATAAGTGGCGGTCAACTAATGAGGAGACCACGTTAACGGATAGTGGCATCTCTGTTCTGTCTGGCAGGTTTTTATGAGAGTTACATTTCATGGTGTTCGCGGATCCATTTCGGCATCTGGCGCTGACTTTTCCGAATATGGTGGACACACCATATGCACTGAGATTATGGCTGATGCTGCCCAAATCATCATTGATGCAGGAAGCGGATTTCAGAATGTTGCGCTAGCCGATGACCGGCCCGTTGTCGTTCTGCTAAGCCATTTTCATCATGATCACATTCAGGGACTTGGCTTCAACCCGAGCCTTTTTGCTGGCCCGTCTGACGTTTTCATAAGCTCTGCACTGTGTTCACATGACGCCACACATGATCAACTGCAGCGATACTATAGCGGCAGATATTTTCCGATCAAGCTGCTATCTGAAATTTCCAGACTGAGGGTCGTGTCCTTTGCCGAAGTGCAGTCGATTTTTGCCCGTGATCTGACGCTTGAGACTTATGGTTTGAATCATCCGGGAGGTTCCGCCGCATATGGTGTTGCGACAACAAACGCCAAACTCTGCTGCCTGCTCGACAATGAATATAAGGCCAGCCAGCTCGACAGCCTGTGTGGGCTCACCGATGATGCAGATTTGACAATCTGGGACGGTATGTTCACGGCGGATGAGTTGCCGCAGTTCAAAGGTTGGGGGCATTCATCAATGGAGCAGGGTGTGGCGTTTATGGAAAATTCCAATTGCCGGCGCCTTGCCATTGCGCATCATGCGCCGCACCGAACGGATACTCAGCTAAATGAGATACAGAAGACGATGGGCGATCCTGCGACTTTTATCGTCAAAGCAAACCATACAGAAATTTTAACCCGGGATTAGAGCCATGAAAAAAGAGACTCTCTCGCAACATCGCACCATTTTCAAAGCTGGCGATACAGCGGGAAACATCTTTCTCCTTGTGCGCGGTTCAGTGGGCATTTTTCTGCCCAACAATGAAACCAAGACGCCCGATTTCGTGATCGGCGCAAATGAAATCTTTGGCGAAATGGGCGTCATTGATGATGAGCTGCGTATGGCGGATGCCAGATGTATGGAAGAGTGTGACATCATCGCGGTATCAAAAGATGAGTTCAATACCTATTTGGACGAGTCGAACATCTTTGTCCGAGGAGTGGTGGGCATTCTCTCCGAGCGCTTGCGAAAAATTCAGAAATCATCCCGTTAACAGCCCAGAGACTGCACGGGGGAGTGCCCTGAACCAAGCCTGACATTGCGGGCTAGTTGACACGTTCCCACCAGCGATCAATTTCCGGCACGTCAGAGATATCAACGAGCTGGCCCAGGAGAGGTGTCAGAACATTCACATCCAGTCTTGCCGCCTCAGCAAGTACCCGCACGGGTGGTTCAAACCAATCATGCATCGACAAGGTGAACATGCCCCAATGGATGGGAACAAGCAGTTGGCCCTTGATATCCAAAACCGCCTGTACGGCTTCTTCGGGCATATTGTGAACGTGCCGCCAGCGCGTGTTGTACTGACCTGAATCCATGAAAACCAGATCGACAGAGCCATAGCGTTCACCAATCTGCCGGTAATGATCCGCATAGCCGGAGTCACCACTGAAATAGACCGACTGGTCGGGTGATTTGATCAGCCATGACGCCCATAATGATCGCTTTTCCCTGTATGGGCCCCGCCGTCCAGAAAAATGCTGCGATGGGGTGCAGATCAGAGTCAACCCATCAAGCTGGGTCTCCTCCCACCAATCAAGCTCAGTAATTTTTTCCGCTGAAACGCCCCAATGTTCGAGATGCGCGCCCAATCCCAACGGCACGACAAAGCTGATGTCATCATCGCGCAGCTGCTTGATTGTTTCCATGTCGAGATGGTCATAATGATCATGTGAAACCACGACAATGTCAATTTTTGGCAGCGATGCGAGGTCGATCACCGGCGGCTGAAACCGCTTCACAACAAGGCTTACGGGTGACGCCGCATTGGAAAATATCGGATCAAACAAAATCACCTTGCCGCCCATGGACACAAGGATCGTCGAATGGCCCAGCCAGACAAATTTGATTGTGTTGGAGCTCTCATGAAAATCATAAGGCAGGGGAATTTTGCTCTCCGGCATCAAGTCTTCAGGCCGGGTCTGATTGCCGTTGAAGAAGAAATTGTTATTCCAGTTCTCCCCCGGATTATCCCAGAAACCGGGCCCCGTAAGGATAGGTTTTTGCTGAAGATTGACGAATTTGTCATTAGCCGCATCATAATTGTCAGATTTCTGAATCTTCAGATAGCTGTCGCCGGATGGCAACGCGCCGAATTGCTCACATCCAGATAAATGGAAGAACACACCAAACAAGCCTGCGATCAGGACAAAGGTTGCGCGGCGCATCGTCTTTGCCTTCTTTTTTCTGCGTCGACTCACCATTACTCCACCCTCGCTCCGAAACAGACTAAACGTCGATCAATTCGTCTCCAGCCTCTCAACCCCGTCCCACGTCTCGGGGTTCCAACCACCTTCCAGTAGTTTCTCGCACCGTTCCACATACAGCCTTGCAACATTATCATTTTCGCTCTCGGACAAAACGGCTTTGAACAGGTCCCGAGCCTCGGCAAATTTCTGACCCTTGTAAAGCGACATGGCCTCGCTGAACTGTGCCAGACTGCTGCGCTTCAATCTGGCAACCTCGGGTGGCTCACCATCAATCACCTCAAAAATTCTAACCGGCCTGTCCTTGCCTTTTACGACAACACTGTCGATTAAACGGCAGTCAAATTTGCCCTTATCAAGGTGCCTGTATGTTTGTTCAGAGATAATGACCTTGGATGCGTAACGTTTTGTGAGCCCCTCCAAACGCGAGGCCAGATTGACAGCATCGCTGATAACAGACCCCTCCATCCGATCCGCCTCACCCAGCGTGCCAAGCATCATCCTGCCAGTATTGATCCCAACGCCGACATTGATCCGTGGTTTGCCGGCACGATCCTGCTCTTCATTGTAGCGATATAGTTCCCTTTGCATCTCGACTGCAGCAAGGACGGCATCATTTGCCGACAGGGGAAACAGCGCCATAACCCCGTCACCCATGAATTTGTCAATATAGCCCCGGCGCGCCCTGATGATAGGGCCCATGCGACTGAGATACGCATTCACAAAAGCAAAATTTTCGCTGGGGGACATCGTTTCGGAGATAGAGGTGAAAGATCTTATGTCTGAAAAAACGATACTCATCTCGACATCGACCTGATCACCCAACTGCACATCAAGGATGCTGTCCCGGCCCAGATTCTGTAGCAATTGCGATGGCACAAAACGCTGGTAGGCCTCGGTAACTCTTACCTGCTGCGCCAGCGCCAGCGCCTTCATATCATTCAGCTGCTGCGCAACAGCAAACCCAAAAGTGACAAACATGGCAAGAAAGAGGATCCCCACCGCCGTCGACACAACGAACCAGAACACCCAGGAAAAATCAAAAACGAGATATGCAAACCCGGAGATTGGCACCGCCAAAAAGGGAAGCGAGAACGATATCAGCAGAAATTTTGCATAGGTGCTGCCGCGCCGCCACAGAACAAATGACAATATCGCGGACGAAAGAAGCAGAAGGACAAAGGGAATCATGATGCTGTCAATTTTGACGATACCAGGCCCGGAACGATCTGGCGGGTATGCAACAAGATCCAGATTTGCATCGTTAGGCCAGCCAAGCGTCAAATAGAGATTTAGCACTACCATGCTGGCAAAAAAGAAAAGCGCCGCCTGAAACAGCTTGTGAATTCTTGGAAAGGTCTGTTTCAGATTGAGGGAGTTCTGAAAGAATCTGGTAAGAAACAGAAACATCAATGACAGGGAAGCAAGGGTAAATTCACTGTTCACCAGCCAACCGGGAAGCTTCATCACCCAGCCAATCGACAGGGAAGTAGAGGAAGCGAACGCTATCTGGAAAAGGCTTGCAGAGAGCCATAGATAGTTGCCCCGTGACACCAGAAACATGAATAGATAATAGAGCCCAAAAGCCAGCGAGATGGCAATGATCGCTACATTCGCAACGAGCCCAAGAAACTGCAGCGAGTGAATGTCCTTCCACGGGCCGATGGTCATCCTATCGAGGCCGTTTACCTTGCTCATAAACCGATCAAAGGGCTTGTTGCGGAAATAATTGTAAATTGTGGTGATCTCACCCGCCGGCATGATGACCCGGTGGTGCGCGAGGAGTCTGCCATCGCCAATCCAATCACCTTCCCGCTGTTTCCAGTAGGGATATTCGGTGAAACCATTGCTGTTAACCGTGAAAAGTTTCTTTTCGCTGTTGTAATTATGCTCAATCCCTATTTCATCGGTTGAGATTTTGTTCTCGACCCGAAACCGCACCCAATACCCATCGACTAGAGATTGGTCCGCGATGAGGGTTTTGGTCCAGTCAGCAACACTGAGTGTTTGGAGAGACACGGTATGATTATAACCCTCCAGGAACTCCAGATGAGTGCTTGGGATTGTTTCAAGCCCTTCATCTGATATAATGAAAACGTCAGCATGAATGGCATTTTCATCAGCACGCGCCTCCGATAGTGACAATGTAAATAAGAGGGGAATAGAGGGAAAAAGCGAGAGTGAGAGAGGAGATGAGCCAAGTAAGAGCGCGACCGCCAGCAACGGAACCCGCGGATATCTGAAACTGCAAAAATTGCAAATGTTTCGAATCCATACAGAAGCTCGGCTCACAAAAAAATCCATTCCCTGACCATTTGGGCCAAATTCACAGCCTGAAGGCGATACCTGTTTTGTTCTTTCCAGCAAAGTGTCTGCTTTTACAAAGAGTGCCTCACGCCGGCATTCCAGCCTTTTCAAGCCCGCTCATGACGTAGTCTTTGGCGAGTGTCGGAACGACCTTTTCATAATCGCGCAAGGTCTTGATCTCTGGTCGCTTTTCGAGAAACACGGCTAAGGATTTTTCCGCCTCTTCCATATTACCTAGGTGCGCCTCAACAGCCGCCAGCCACCCATACCATCGACTATGGCCACTTTTGTCCCTAAAGAGTGTTACCCACCGTTTCGCATTTTCAGCATCTTTCATCCCCAGATAAATAAGCGGCAAAAAGCCCTCATATTTGCTTCGTCCTGACGGGTCCAAATCAATCGCCTTTTGGAGATAACTCAGGGCTTCATCATACCTACCAAAACTGGTGATTGCCATCGCAAGATCTTGATTGGCCGCAGAATTGCTCGGGTTCAATTCAAGAGCCAGCTCGGCAAATTCAACCCGCTTTTCATAATCACCGCGCAGATTGAAAGAGCGGCTCAGCATAATCACGGCTTCTGGGTTATTAGGATTTAAATCATATGCCTTTTGCGACAGACGATGAAAAAGCTGTTCATGCTCACTGCGCTTTCCAGGTTCTCTCTGATCAAAAATCCAATTTGTCAATGAGCGACATTGCAGCGTGTAGGCTTCACAAAAATTTGGGTCTAGTGCGACCGCGGATTCACATTTTGACGCAATTTCGGGATATTTTGGTTCAAAGTCGTTAAAGAGGCTCAATGCCTGTAGATATAAATCCCAGGCAGACAGATCAGTAGTTTTTTTGGACAACGACCCACGGCTATGCTCCTGGCCTTTCAGGGCAGGCACAATCAGCACCGCAACGGATTGGGACACCTCATCCTGAACCTCGAAGATATCATCCAACGGACGGTCCCATCGCTGTGACCAGATTTGTTGATCGTCAATCGCATCAATCAAATTAGCGGTGATCCTGACCTTATTGCCACCTTTGCGAATGCTTCCCGTCACCAGGTAGCGGGCACCCATTTCCTGAGCGATCATTGATGATTTCAGGCTGGAATCCTTATAAGTGAAGCTGGTGTTACGGGCAATGACGGGGAAGGTTTTCCAGCTTGAGAGGTTGGCTATGATATCTTCAGAAATGCCATCCGCAAAATAATCCTGATCAGGGTCGTTGCTTTGATTCACAAACGGCAGCACAGCGATTGTCGGCGGCTTTGATAATGCACCTTTTGCATCGGCTTTCATTTCAGGCGCATTTTTGGCACGCTCGCTGGTGCCGTCCAACATCATGTCATAGGCCCTAACCATCGTGTTCTTGACCTGTTGATCACCGATATCTGTGAAATTCAATTCGACCTTTTGGCTCACGAAATCATGAACACCCTTTGACAGGCACACACTATCCGGTTGCGCCAGCGCCTCCAACCGGGCGGCGACATTGACACCATCACCATAAAGATTCTGATCTTCGACAATCACATCACCCATGTTGATGCCGATACGAAATCTCATTTGCGCGTCTTCGTTATCCAGGGATGCGTTCCTTTGCTTGATTAGCTTTTGAAATTCTGATGCACAAATCACCGCAGACACAGCGCTTTGAAACTCCGCAAGGACAGAATCTCCAGCAGTGTTAAAAATTCTGCCGCCATGTTCTTCAAAAAGATCGTCTAAAATCTCTTTGCAAGCTCTAAAACTGCGGAGCGTTTGCTCCTCATTTTTTTCCATGAGTTTGCTGAAACCAACAACATCCGTCACAAAGATGACTGCTATTTTTCTAACTATGTTGTCCTCTGACATCAAATCAAATACCCCGCATCCAATATGGAATTGAAAATCCTTTTTTCTTATTCTGGTTACATCCCACACTTATCAATTTAATTTGGGCAAGCCCAAGTCTGTCAATTCGATAAAAATTTTATCCAAAAACTCTTTTTCGTTTATTGCCGCCATTTGTTGATAAAAATTGCCTTGATTCACTGGATTTGCAAAATCGAGTTGATCATAAATATATCTTCTGGCTTTTTCTCTATCCCCTATCATCACTTCGGCATAGGCGAGCAGCGTGTAGACCATCGAGTTTTTACGAGGCAGGCTAAGCTCCCCGAGTTCCACAACCTCATCAAGACGATTAGCGAGCAAATATGCGGACATCAGGTTTTTCGTAATCCTTAAATCTGTATCATTTGGCGTCATTTTGAGAGATTTTTCTAAAGCTGATATTCCGGGTGTTAACTCGCCACAATTAGTAAAAGCTAAACCCAAAAACTGATAATCTTGGCCAGAGCGAGCAAGTGGTTCTAATTGCCCCGCGTGGTAAAGGGCTTTTTCGCAATTTTTGAAAATATTTGCCTCCACAAATGCTCTTGCTGCATGAGATACCGCGTCAGGCTTTATCTCCAATGCACGATCCGAGAACCTTATTATATCAGCCATGTCCTGTTGTTTATCCTCAGACAAACCAACAAATAATTTCACTGCACGGTGCCAAAGTGACATATTCATTTTCAAGTGCTCAGAGGCGTCTGACTTCAGAAGTTCACGTAGCAGAGTGTCGCCACGATACCACCCATCCTTTGTCAAGGTTCGCAAATGTCTTCTAGTGTTGAGCATGATTGTATGTGCAGTCGCACTCTCCTCATGAAAAGAAGGCTGCTCACCCATCACGACGTTTATCTGCAAAGCAGATAGAATAGCGTCACCAACTCGGTCCTGAGCCTCGAACAAATTCTCATCCAAAAAATCAAACTTTTTGGCCCATCGAACCCGCTCCGTGGTGACATCGATCAGTTCTGCCGTCACCCTGATCGCTTTTCCTGATTGCTGGACAGTCCCCCCTACGACATAGTCCACATCATAAAGTTCTTTGATCTCTTGATTGCTTAGACCTGCGTCAACTACATGATAGCTGGTACTGCTAGACAACGTCACAATCTCTTCATAGCGTTGCAGTCCGATGAGAAGTGTTTCGGTGACCGAGTCACTGATCGAGAAATCATTGCCGGTGGTTGTGTTGAGATTTTTTAGAGGCCTGACCAGTACAACAGGTACATTTGCGATAAATTTATCGGCTTTAGTTATTGGTGACTGGGATACTCGGACTTTGTCATTTTTTTTACATAAATTACCACAGGCCTTGGCTGCTATTTCTAAAGCCTCTAGAGAAATAGCATCAAAACCAGCAAGATCAGGTGACACTCTCTTTGCGGCATCAAAATCATCGTTAAGCAAATAAAGATGTGCCATCAAGCGTCGCGTCGTTTTGTCCCTCAAACCCTTCGCGACAAAATTCTCAGCAACCTTGATCGCATTAGCAATATCGCCCGACAACATATGCGCTGCAATGATTAGGGTCTTTATTTCGTCATTCTTAGCATTGGGCTCCAACCTCATGGCAACATTCAGCGTGTCGATAGCCTCTTTTTCCATGCCACATTGAATATAGACATACCCCGCTTGGCGCATCCGATTGGTGTTCTTGCCAGCCTCGACAAATTTGTTGATATGGTGGCTGGCCTTTTTACAATCCTGGTCGATGAACAACGCAGTCAAGCCAACCAAATTTTGCGCATACCCCGGACTTACCGCCATAGCCTTTTTCATGTATCCATCAAGATTAGATCGTTCTCCCACCACATCTGTGCTTAGTTTTCTGTTCAATCTCGCAAAACTCATCCACCCTGGCACCAGATGATAATAGACGTTGGTTACGGGCAAATTTTGAAGAAGTTCACGCTCTAGCTTTTCGGCCCTCAAGAAGCTTTCTTGTGTTCTCTTGAGGAAATTTGAGCGCCAGTTCATAAAGGTAAGAAAATTCTCCGCGCTGGCGAAAAGCTCTCGGTCAAGCGCCGCATCCTCACCCATCGTGACTTTAGTCATTGTCGAAGCTAAGACTTCATTGGCTACATTATCCTGAATTACGAAATCATCTGAAATTTCAAAATCCAAATTCTGGGACCAGATGATTTTTTCTGACAGATTGTCGATCAGACTGAAAGTGACCCTCGTGGATTGAGCTGAAATTTGAACAGTGCCTGAGACTTGATATTTAATGTTCAGCTTGCGCATCAAATCCATGTCAGGGCGATCATTCGATAGAATGTCACTCCTGAATTCTTCGGGAGGCAGACTGACCTCATCATAATTATTCAGCTTGGTCTGAACAGCGCGCGTTACCCCCTCGGACAAGCTTTCCGCCTTTTGACCCCCACCAAGAGTTTTGAACTCATTGACCATCATCTTGATTGCCTGGGAGTCTGAAAATAGTTGCTCTGGCTCCTGCTGCGATGGGGCAAGAGACAAATAGAACAGACCCGCACCGATCAGCGTAAAAAAAATAACCGCCGCAGCAACCATTGGTAATTTGGAGGAAAGCGGTTTTGACAAACTGCGCTTCTGAGACGGGTCCAGCACAACGTCATAGACATGAAACCTGTTCTCTTTGACCTGCTGCACGCCGAGATCTTTGAAGACCAGATCCGTCTTGGCCTGAACAAATTCATAAACCGGTTTGGAAATGCTGATTCCATTTGGCTGCGCCAGAGCCTCGAGCCGTGCGGCAATATTAACCCCATCTCCATATAGATTTTCGTCTTCAATGACGACGTCACCCATATTTATGCCGATGCGAAACTCCATGATTTCAGCTGTGGCTGAGGATTGGTTTCGCTGTTTTAAAACTCTCTGGAAATCAGCTGCGCATTCCACCGCCAAAACGGCGCTGGAAAATTCAGCAAGAACAGAGTCACCGGCAGTGTTGAAAATACGGCCATCATATTGTTTGAAGGATTTATCCAAAAGCCTGCGGCAGGCCCGAAGGTTCTTGATTGTCTGGGCTTCGTCCTGCTCCATTGATTTGCTGTAACCAACAACATCCGTCGCAAAAATTACCGCAATCTTTCTGTCAATCTGGTCGTCAGACATGACTCAAGTCCTATGTGCCATCTGGAACAAAATCAGGAAGTCAGAGCATTCAAATAAGGCGCGAGCTGAATTTCACATCGCGTTAAGGTTACGCAGATATAACAACACTCTAATTTAGGGTCGCAGTTTTATGCGCCTGAGGTCAAGGGCCTGTCTGGCGTAGTCACTCACTTTTTGCCAATATAACGACTGATGGTTGCCTCAATGCCATTTTGGTAGATACTGGCGAGCCATTTCTCAAACGCTGCCACAAAGCGCTCATGTCGCAACCACTATTAACGCGTGTAAAGTTAGGCGCACGTCAACTTTGCAGGCTGAACCAAAAAACGCACGAAAAAAGCCCTTTTCAGGATACTATACAATGTCAACCAACCAAACAGTACAAATCCCTGATGCTGCCCAATTGGCCTCAGATATTACCGCGCTTGTAACGCCTGCAAAAATAGTGGCTGTAGCCATCGCTGGACCTCCTGGAAGCGGCAAATCCACCCTTGCCGCCGATCTGGCGCGCCGCATCGGACCGTCCTGTTGTCTGATTCCAATGGATGGCTTTCACCTTGACAATGCCACTCTGTCCGCGCGGGGTCTGCTGTCGGTTAAGGGCGCGCCCGAGACATTTGATCTTGCGGGTTTTGAAAATTTGATTGAGGCGCTGCAGACAGGCCGGACGACACAATTTCCTACCTTCGACCGGGATTTAGACAGCGTCATTGAAAAGGGTGGATCCGTACCTGATAAGCTGTCGATCCTTCTTTTTGAAGGCAATTATCTATTGTTTGACGAGCCTGGCTGGGCTGGGCTGGCTGAGACATGGGACGCCGCCATTTGGCTGGATGTGCCACATGAAATCCTGGAGACACGCCTGATCAAACGTTGGCTGGGTCAGGGCATGCCAGAAGCAGAAGCAAGGCAACGGGCAAAGGCCAATGACCTTGTGAATGCCCGGCGTGTTAACGATAGAGCGTTACCCGCAACATGGACCATGCGATATGAGTCAGTAGATAAGGGATCAGGCGATAAGGTATCATCAGTGAGTGTATGAGGGCGCGGCGCAGAAACCATCCCATCCGGCCAAAAGGCGTAAGGGCCGGATGGCAGTTATATCGAGATAACGGTTTTAACGGGGTGCCACTTTCAGCAGAGTTGCAGGGGCGCCCAATGATTCGGAGTGATGAGCATGATTGCGGTTGGCGGTGAAAATCTGATTGACCTTGTTGCCAGAAACCAGAGAGACGGTGAACAGTCGGAATTCATCGCAGCAGAGGGTGGTGGGCCTTTCAATGTCGCGATGGCGGCTGGCAGGCTGGGGGTTGATGTGTCCTACCTCACGCCAATCTCATCTGACAGATTTGGCGATCTCCTGAGTGACCGTCTGCTTCAGAGTCATGTCACCATCGCCGGCGCGCGCGTAGAGCAGCCCACCTCGCTTGCAGTGGTGTCTGTTGATGCCAACGGGGTGCCATCCTACGGCTTTTACCGCAACGGCACAGCCGAACGTCAGGTAAACGTCCAGACGCTGGCCAGCACAATGCCACAAGAAACAGCGATCTTTCATGTTGGCGGCGTGGCGCTCATTGATGGCGATGATGCCGAGGCTTGGAAACAGCATTTCAAAGACTGCAAGGCCAATGGCATCCTCACATCCCTTGATCCCAACATACGTCCGGCCCTTGTCAGCGACAGGGACAGCTATGATGAACGGTTGCGTCAGATGATGGCCATTGCTGACATCGTGAAGCTGAGCGATGAGGACATCGTCTGGCTGTATCCTGACCGCCCTCTTGAACAGGCGTTGGCCGAGTGCCGGGCTGATTGCAATGCCGCGCTGTTCATCCTGACCCTTGGGGCCGATGGCGCCCGTGGTTTTGTTACCGCTGGCGAGGTGCATGTACCCGCGGCACAAACAGACCAGATCATTGATACTGTTGGCGCAGGTGACACCTTCATGGCCAGTATTCTGGCGTGGATCATTGAAACAGGTCGTGATGATCTGCGGAGCCTCGACGCAACCGACACCGAATCGCTGACGGCATCACTTGCCAGGGCAGCCACGGCGGCCGCATTGAATTGTGAGCAGAGCGGTTGCAACCCGCCATGGCGTGACCAGCTTGATGGGTGAGGACATCACTTCCGCAAAACATCTACGCTGAACAACCGCACAAAATTGAGGTTGGCATGCCACTGGCGCACATGACGTTTTTACCAAGGGTCCGGACCTGATGGCGGATCAGTGACCCGCCCACGGACAATATCACCGGCAGCATCATACATGGGCAAACCACACAACACCGCCTCATATGTCTTTTGGTCATTTCCCAGAACACGCACCTCGGTCCCCGGGCCGATGGCCGGATCATCCACACGAACAAGCGCCACGCCACATTCCTGAAATGGCGACCAGCTGGAAGAACAGACCTGCCCGACAATTTTGCCGTCGATGGACATTGCTCGGCCCCGTTCCGCGATCCCGCCACGCACGCGCATGCCAAAGGTCCGGTTTCGTTTATCTGCCGTCTGAAGCGCGGCCTTGCCGATGAAATCACGGTCATCAATTTTCACAAAATGACCAAGACCCGCGTCATAGGGTGTCGTCGTCTCGTCAAATTCTGCCTGAGACATCAGGCCGGCCTCAATTCTGCGGGCCCGGAACACCGGCGTTCCGGTGAGAACTATGCCATGTGCCTGCCCGGTCTGCCAGATACGGTTGCCAACCGCCTCTGCATTATTTCTTGGCCGAAGATAAAACTCCCAGCCCAGCTCATTAGAAAAACCTGTTCGGGTGATGATCACTTCCTCACCGGCGATCCTGACCGTCGCGATATCAAAATAGCGCCAAGATTCCGGAAAATCAGCATCGATGCTGTCCCGCAATACATCCATTGATTTTGGTCCCTGTATCTGGCTAACCCAGACATTCGGATCTGATATTGTCACATCAAAGCCGTGCGAATGGGCCCTATACCATTTGATCAGCTCCCCATCGGCCTGCGCCATCCAGAACCGGTCCCGGGCAAGACGAAGCATCACACCATCAGTGATCATGCCACCATGATGATAGAGAACAAAATTATAAATGCAGCGACCAACCTCAACGGCGCTTACGCCCCGGGCAAACACATGGTTGATATAGGCCTCGGCATCTGGTCCAGAAATTTCCACGGGAAATTCCCCGGTATTGCGGAAAATGACTTTCTGGCGCACCGCCCAATATTGCTCATCATCGGTGACGTTGTTCAAACTCTCCGGCGTCATGCGGTTGTTATAAAGAGAATATTCAGGGTCAAAGGGCAGCTCCATATAAGACAATGGATGCGGCTTCATGATTGAAGACAACTCTATGGGGCGCCGCCCTTCCAACGGCAGGGCTTTGATCGTGTAACGCCTATCAAGAATTGAGTTGTGCATGACATCTATCCTGAATTGGGTTTGTAGGGCGGTTGCGGGCTGGTTAAGAACTCAGCGCATGATGAAGGGGTTGGCTGGTGAAGTCTCTTGGGCAATCCAGACGGATTTGACCTGCAGAAATTCCTTGATCGCCTCCTGCCCACTCTCACGTCCTTGCCCGGACCGCTTGTACCCTCCAAAAGGTGACATGAAGCTCACCGCCCGGTAGGTGTTGACCCAGACCGTGCCTGCCTTCAGCTTTTCAGACATGCGCAGAGCGCGGCCAATATCCGAGGTCCAGACCCCAGCGGCCAGACCAAAGACGATATCATTGCCGATGCTGAGCGCTTCCGCCTCATCCTCAAACGGGATAACGGACAGGATCGGGCCAAAAACCTCTTCCTGGGCGATGCGCATATGGTTCTCGACATTGGTGAAAATGGTCGGTTCAACGAAGCGATTGCCCTTAACGCCGTCACCTTTATACGGCCCGCCTCCAAGAACGCATGTCGCGCCATCTTCGCGCGCGACGTTCATGTAATGCAGAATTTTTTCATATTGCGGCTGGGTGGTAACCGGCCCCACATGGGTGTCTGACAACATCGGATCACCAATTTTTGCCGCGCCTGCCACCTCCAGCAGACGTTTTACAAACCCATCGTAAATCGACCGCTGCACAAGAAGACGCGAGCCCGCGATGCAGGTCTGGCCTGTTGCCGCAAAAATTCCAGAAATCGCGCCCATCACTGCGGCCTCAAAATCCGCATCCTCAAAAACGATATTGGGAGATTTGCCCCCAAGCTCCAGTGTGACTGGCATGATCTTTCGCGCCGCACTCTCATAGATTTTCTGACCGGCGAAATCAGATCCGGTGAAGGCCACCTTGGCCAGATCAGGATGATCGACCATCGGTTGGCCAACCTCAATCCCCATGCCGGTGATGCAATTCACCACACCATCCGGGATGCCGACTTCTTTAATGAGCTCCATAAATTCAAGGCTAGAAGCCGAGGTGAATTCAGATGGTTTGACCACCGCCGTGTTTCCCGCCGCCAGTGCTGGTGCCAGTTTCCACGCCAGGAGGAGCAGAGGGGAGTTCCATGCCGTGATCATCCCCACCACGCCCAGAGGCTCATAACGGGTGAAGTTAAATATTCCCGGCTTGTCGGACGGCAGGACCGCGCCCTCTATTTTGTCAGCAAGACCACCGTAATAGCGATACCACTCGGCGAGATATTTTGTCTGCGCGCCCATCTCGGCGATCAGTTTACCATTGTCGCGCACCTCAAGCTCACCAAGACGAGTGGCTTCACGCTCAATAATCTCAGCAAGCCGGACCAAGAGCTTGCCACGCTGGGTGGGGCGCATCTGTCCCCACTCGCCATCATCAAACGCAGCCTTGGCTGATCTTACCGCCTGATCGGCATCCGCTGCATTGCCGCGCGCAATTTTCGCCCAGACCTCTCCGGTGTAGGGATTGTCCGTCTCAAAATATTCGCCAGACGCAGGTTCAACCCACGCGCCATTAATAAAGTGATTATAAGTTTTCATCGGTTGCTAAAGCCCCTATTTGTCAATTTCGTCTGGCTGGAAAACAATTCTACCAGTCACCCGACCATTTTTAAGATCCTCTAAGGCGTCATTGATCTGAGAAAGTGGGCGCCGTTCAATCGGCATCTGTTTGATCTCGCCAGCTCTCACCATTTCTATGAGCTTACGCAACTGTGGTGAGTTGCCAACGTGGCTGCCCCGCACCGTCATCGCCTTTTGTGGCAACCAAACCTGCGGCATATGGAAGTCCCCACCCGCCTGACCAACGAGCAGATATCGGCCTGCCTTCGACATAGCGCGCACTGCGATGCGCCCCGTAACAGCGCCACCAAAGGTGTCAAGAACGCCCATAAGCCGCCCATCTGCCATTTTTTGCAATTCTTTAACAGCGTCTCTTCGTTGGCTGTTCATTGCCTTGGCCGCACCCATTTCGCGCGCCGCATCGAGTTTGGCGTCATCTATGTCAACTGCTATGATATTCTTGAACCCCATGGCGCAAGCAATCGAAATGGCATTCATGCCTAGGCCGCCACAGCCCATTATAGCCATCCATTCGTCCTCGCGAAGGGCACCCATCTTCTCTAGAGCATTGAAAACAGTTATGCCAGAGCAGGAATGCGGAACCACATCAGCCGCGTCCAAACCTTCAATATCAACGAGGAATTTTTCATGTTCGACCAAACAATGGCTGGCAAATCCACCCTTTTGTTTCAGGCCGATGATGCGCATAGCCGAACAATCACTTTCGCGGTCCTCGTGACACGCATTGCAGTTGCCACATCCAATCCAGGGAAAAACCAAAACCTGCTGACCACATTGCACATTCGTAACATCGCCACCGACAGCCTCCACGATACCTGCAATTTCATGTCCAAACGTCATCGGCAGGGTGGCACCGCGCTCGGCAAAAGTCAGACGGCCCTCCTGCCCCAGATCCATATAGCCCTTTTGAACATGCAAATCGGAGTGGCACAGCCCAGCCGCTGTGACTCGAACAAGCACTTCATTACCTGTTGGTTGTGGCAGATTATTTCGACGCTTTTCAAACGGCTTACCCCACTCAGTGAGGTCAAAACTTATATATTGCCTCATGTGAACTCATTTTGATTGAAACAATTTTTCTACTTATTCACCAAACTGGGTGGGTTCGTTTTTGGAGCGTCACAAAAATTCAATTTGATCGCAATAAAAAATTTTTCAATTCATTATTGAATCGTTTAATTACTCTTCTCACCAGAGTTGCTAAGTCCAAGGTCAGGCATCATGAGGCTTAACCGGAAAACCGTGTTTCATTTTTGCGCCACGCCAGCAGAACCGTCCAGCCTTGGTTTATTTGGCATCCATTTTCTTATTTCGATCACGTGTATTGCGAGTGTTTTTGTCGATACCATCATGATACGTCAGAAACCATTTATCCCAGGGCATTTCAGGCGTGCCATAATTGCATTCGAAGTACCTGTGATGTAGTTGATGAAAAAACTCACCCAGTTCTAGACGACGTTTATCGCTAATTAAAAGTGCATCGAAACCCGAATGCGAAAGCGCGGGATTTAAAGACAACGCGTAGACGTGGAACAGAAAATGCGCAGGGTGTGACGGAACAATCAAATGGATTAGTAGACCTGAAAAATAGGGCAGTGTTTCTAGAGGATGCATCGACAACCCACTCCAGGGCCCCGTATTAATATTTCGGTGATGCACTGAATGGGCAATTCGGTAATAGAGTGGTTGATGCAACAAGCGGTGCACCCAGTAAAAATGAAACCCCTTCCAGAGCAATATAAACCAGAAAAACAGGATAAACCAAATCGGGTTATCATTAAACTTCAACGTCATTACTAGGCCGGTATCAACCCCGCGAAAATACAACACTTCGTAGAGAGTCCAGATTGGCACCCCCCAGGCAAGGGACCAGAACATATTATCCAGAACTTGATTTCGAAAGGTGAACTTACCGTTGTTGCGCGCCATGGCGCGGCTGTCGTATTTCAATTTATCACCCTGGCATCGCATGACCCAGAGCCATGCATGCAACCCCCCTGCCACGATAACAATCAAAGCTAGATTTCTTAGAAACATTAGCCCAACTGCTTGCAGGCTCAAATCTGTTAAGGAGGGCTGAAACCAGTTGGAGATCGCGAATGCTAACGCCACCCAAAGCGTTGCCCCGCTGACTGTCATCCAACCACGCCTAAACCAGTTCAACACAAACAAACTACGTGGGCGCAAATGAAAAACGGGTGAATTTGGTATAGGGAGATTGGGAAAATAATTCCAGATCCTGCTCTGTCCTTCAGCTACAAGAACCTCATCGCCTTCAGCATTTTTCATTTTCATGGGGTCACCATGCGTTGACCTTTCATCCGCTCGTGCATTCTCTTGGTGGTCGAACAGGTGCCGACGGGAAAAGTGCCATAAATATTGTCAAGCGACACATCCGGATTTCCATAATTGCATTCAAAGAACCGATTATGCAACTGATGAAAGAAATCACTTCAACGCGGATACTTACCACCGCAAAATGACACTGCCCCAAAACGGAATGAGAATGAAGGGCGCAACACACCAGACCACTCCATCATCCCAACCCCATTGAAGCATCTCCCCTTGGGACTAAATCCGGAAAATTATGTTTGCTCGCGTAATTCTCTCTCAATCGTCTTTCGGTGGTTTTTGTTTTTACAAAGAATCTCAATCTGACTTGCCCTTTGATCAGAAAATATTCCGACACTGGCATATATCCAGAGCCATTGAAATTGTTCGTTCCAAACAGCATAGTAAAGGGCCATAAACGCAAAAGGATTAAGCGCTGTGAAATACAATCTCCTCGGAAATACTGGGCTGAAAGTATCCGCCATCACAATGGGCACTTTCAGCTTTGGCGGTGAAGGTCCATTTGGGCTTGTGGCCAATCAGGGCGTCAAGGAAGCAAAACGTCTGACGGACCTTTGCATCGACCACGGCGTCAATCTGTTCGATACCGCTAACATGTATTCCACTGGTTTGTCCGAGGAAATCGTCGGCGAGGTTCTGGGTGACAAATCAGATCATATCCTGCTGACATCGAAAGCCCGCATGCGCATTGGTGAGGGGCCGAATGACGAAGGAGTATCGCGCTGGCATCTAATTCGGGAATGTGAACGCTCTCTTAAACGGTTACGGCGCGATCACATCGACATCTATTACATGCATGAATGGGACGGCACCACCGCAGTCGAGGAAAAGATGGCGGCGCTGGATACGCTCGTACAGCAGGGTAAGGTGCGCTATGTGGGCTGTTCGAACTACTCCGCCTGGCATATCATGAAATCACAGATGGCAGCGCAGGCTGCCAGCGGTGTTAAATTTTCAACACAGCAGATTCATTATACATTGGAGGCGCGGGAGGCCGAATATGAACTCCTGCCTTTGGCTGTTGATCAAAAGCTAGGGGTTCAGGTCTGGAGTCCTCTTGCTGCCGGTCTTTTGACAGGCAAACACAAGCGTGGCGGCGCAGCACCGGAAGGTAGCCGTCAAGCTGCGGGGTGGAATGAGCCACCTATCCGCGATATCGAGCGCCTTTGGAAAATTGTTGATTGTTTGGTCGAGATCGCACACGCGCGCGCCGCGACACCAGCGCAAGTGGCACTTGCCTGGCTGTTGACACGTCCAGCCATCAGCTCGCTTGTTGTTGGCGGGCGCACCGAAACCCAATTCACTGAGAATTTTGGAGCCTTGTCCCTGACACTGACCGAAGACGAGATGACCAGGCTGAATGATGCCAGCAGGCTACCACTCATATATCCCTATTGGCACCAACATAATTTTGCACTGCCGCGGTTCGGTGATGCAGACAAGGCGTTGCATGACAGCTATCCCGACCGGCATTATGGCGGCGAGGACCCGCTGATCTGATTTATGTTGTGGACAGGGACGCGCTAGTCGGGGCGCGTCAGACGCTTCGCCCGGCAATCGCATAGACGATGAACTTCATCGCCAGCATGCCGGGATCATCAAGGCCAATGCTTTTCTCGCCAAACATGCGCGCCCGCCCCATGGTCGCGGGCTTGTCACGAAACGCGGCAAGCGCCTCATCAACCGCCACAACGGCTGCTGTCCTGATGTCTTCAAGATCAACCATGCCCATCGTTTGTTTGGCGATCGCATCAAGACTGTCGAGGACAGTCTTGCCGCCAATCTCGGCCTTGCCCCGTGTTTGAATCTGGTCACGCGCCACCGCAACCAGCGCAGTGAGTTCAGAGGGCTCCACAGCCGTCTGACCCTTTATCTGTTTGGCGATGGCCATCATCCCAAGGGCCATCAGCGTGCCATAGGACGATCCTGATGATTTGGTGAATGCCTGTGAGCATTTCAGCATGGCAAGACCAAGATCCTCAGGCAGATCATCCCTCACCGCGGTAATTTCTGCCATGCCGCGAGTCATGGTGATGCCCAGATCACCATCTCCCAATTTGCCATCTGCTGCATTCAGCGTGTCAAAATGCGTGGGCATTTTCTCATGCAAGCGTTCAATCGCGCCAAGCAAGGCAGACCGATCAAGTCCCATCAAACTCTCCAGAAAGCACAATCGCAAGGTGCCGTGAGCAAGGTTTCAAGCTCTTCATCCAGCTTGCATAATGTAAAGGAAACCCCTGCCATTTCCATGGATGTGGCATAACGGCCAACCAACGGCATGACGATAGTGGCACCCGTGGCCTCCAGCGCGGCCTTGACCTCGTTATAGAGGATGTAAAGCTCCTCGGGTGGGGTGGCGCCAAGGCTGTTCACCATGATCGAGACACGATCGCCGCCGGCCAGCGGAATATCGGCCAGCAACCGCTCCATCATCTCGGTAGCAATTTCATCGGCGGTCCGCAGTTTGCCGCGCCAGATCCCGGGCTCTCCATGGATGCCCATTCCCATCTCAATCTCGTCATCGGCGATTTCAAAGGTGGGTTTGCCAGCCTGTGGTACGGTACATGAGCTCAGCGCGACACCAATGGACCGACAGGAATCGGCAGCTTTCTGGGCAATTGCCGTCACCGCCTCAAGATCACGCCCGTCCTCGGCCGCGGCGCCAGCCATCTTGAAGGCATACACCATGCCGGCGACACCGCGGCGTTTCTCATGTTCTTCCGGTGGGGCCGAAGCGATATCATCGGTGAGCAGCACGGTCGTACAGGTGATTTCATCGAACTCAACAAGGTCGCCTGCCATATCGAAATTCAGAATATCTCCACCGTAATTTCCATACAGGCGAAGCACCCCGGCACCCTGATCAGCAGAGCGGATGGCATCAGCCATCTGTTCGGCCGATGGTGAGGAAAACACATCGCCGATCGCACACGCATCAAGCAGGCCTCCACCGACATAACCAGTGAAAACCGGCAGATGTCCGGATCCACCGCCAGTCACGATCCCGACTTTGCCTCTCGTTCCTTCCCTGGCACGAGCAACGACTTTGCCGCTGTCACCATGGAGCCGGTAATATTCGGGATGGGCGGCCACCAGTCCGGCCAACATCTCGTCAACATAATCTGCTGCGGAATTCAGAATCTTTTTCATCTCACATCTCCTCTTTGGAAATTGTTTTAGTGACCGGATCTGGCTTTGCCAAACCGGCTCCAATCAGTCGTGTTGACGACCATTACAAAAATCAACAAGGCACCCCAGATCAGCTCACGCGCGAAGTTGGACACCTGCAACATATTCAGGCCGCTCGACAGGAACTGCATGGACAGCACGGCAAGCACGACACCCATTACCCGCCCATAACCGCCATAAGGGTTTACCCCGCCAAGCACAGCGATCAGAACGGCCAGAAGCAGATAGCTTGACCCATAATCTGCCTTGGCAGAATTGGCACGACTCATGACCACCATGCCGGCAACGGACGACAAAACGCCAGAAATAACATAAACACGGATCAGCAGCTTGTTGATGTCGATGGCTGCAAACAGTGCGGCCAAAGGGTTGGCACCGTACATTGTCGCTTTCAACCCGAAGCTGGTCTTTGTCAGGATTACATGCAACGCGGCGGCCAGAAGCACAAAAATCACAAGCGGAACAGGCACAAGCAGCAGCTGCGCATTGCCGATCCAGGCGACCACGTCTGGAAAACCCATCACCGCGCTGCCACCGGTCATGGCCACAGCGATGCCAGTAAAAACCAAGCCTGAGCCAAGGGTCGCCAAAATGGGAGGTAAGCCCAGCCGCGCCACAAGGATGCCGTTGAACAGCCCGGCCAGAGCGCCAACACACACAGCCACACCCAAGGCAGCAAAGAGCCATAGCAGTGCCACAGCCCCGGTCGCATCAGCGCCTGCGAAATTTACCAGTATCAATGCCGAGATCACCGCAGTGAGGTTGGCAACACCAACCACCGACAAATCGATACCGCCCGTCATCATGGTGATCGTCATGGCAAGAGCCAGAATGGCAAATTCGGGGAATTGAAATGCCATGGAAATGATATTCTGTGACGAGAGAAACCTGTCCGGCGACAGGGCTGCCATTGCCAGAAACACGACGACGGCAATGATGGCAAGCCGGAACTCCGGTGTCGATGTCCCTTGTTTTGACAGTAAGCGCAAAACCATCGCTGTTTCCCCCTACGCCGATTTCGCTGCAGCGCGTTTTGCCTGCCATGCTGGCAGGCCGGTTCCAAGCAGGATCAACAGACCAATTGTCACAAACTGCCAGGTGGATGGAATGCCGACGACAATAAGGCTGTTTTCGACAAGCACGATCAGCGACACACCAAGCAGCGTTCCGGTCAGCGTTCCATAGCCACCGATCAATCTGGCTCCGCCCAGCACCACCGCTGCAATCACCGACAATTCAAGACCAACCAGAGAAAACGGATCGGCCATCCGGCCCATGGCGCCGTGGATAATACCGGCAAGCCCGGCCAAAGCACCGACATAGCAATATACGAAGAACTGCGCACCACGCACATTGATCCCAATGCGGCGCGCGCTTTCAAGCGAACCACCAATCGCAAAGATCGATCGGCCCAGCATGGTCTTGTGAAGGATAAAGAGGGTCAGGAGCACGACGATAGCAAGCGCCGCAACGGCCCAGGGAATAGCATAGAAGCTGCCAGCCTCTGTTGTGCCACGGGCAATCATCATACGGGAAAATCCACGCATTTCCGGTGGCAGCGCCGAAATCCGCTGGGACCCGATGAATGTCAAAAGGAAGCCGCGAAACACCGAAAGGGTGCCAAGCGTGACGATCAGGGTCGGCAGGCGGCAGATCACCACAAAAAACCCGTTGATCGCACCAAGACATGCGCCAATCCCGATAGAGATTGCGAAAATGAAATACCACGGCATGTCCGGCATTACCGCCAATGTCAGCACGGTCGTCGAATACATCGCAAACACCGCAATGGCTGTAAAACTCACATCAATCCCGCCGGAAATCAGCACCATCATCGCAGCGACCGCCAAAATGCCGATCACAACAGATGCGCGCATCAGATCGGTCAGCGTCGTGACCGACAGGAAAAGTGGATCGGAAAAAGTGGCCAAAAGACAGAAGGCGACAATCACGACAGCGACCAATGTCTCGTTTCTTGTTGCCAGATTTTTCAAAGACAGCCTGTTCATGACGCCAACTTTGCCGCAAGTTCAATTTCATCCATCTCGCCAGCCATCACTATGCTGTCAATCCGGCCATCCTTCATCATCAATATGCGCCCACATGTGGTCAGTAATTCGGGCAGATCATCAGAAATGACCACAATGCCGATCCCGGAGTCTGCCAGCTCGCGGATGATCGCATGTATATCGGCCTTTGACCCGACATCGACGCCGACGCTGGGACCATTCAACACCAGAACTCTGGGTGTCTGCGACAACCACCTGGCAAGGGCCACCCGTTGCTGATTGCCGCCAGACAGCGACTTGACCTCGGCATCATAATCGGGTGCTTTGATTCGAAGTCTTTCGATCCATCCGCGCGCCTCGTCAACAAGCGAGGTAAGGTTGAGAAACCCACCTGAACGATGATGATCAAACCGGCCGACCGCTACGTTGCGAATGATCGACTGGGTGAGAAACAGCCCTTCGGTCAGGCGGTCCTCGGGCACATAGCCAATTCCAGCCTGCGTCGCAGCAATGGGATTACCAAGGGGAATGTTTTTGCCGGACAGGGTGATGCTGCCCTTGCTGGGTGCAACCAATCCAAATAGCGCTTTCGCCAACGATGTCCGGCCACTCCCCAACACGCCGGAAATGCCAAGCACCTCTCCTGCTTTCAGCTCAAAATTTATGTCCTCAAAGGCCCCTTCCTTGCCAAGCTGATTCACAACAAGCAAAGTTTCAGCCTGATCAATATTGAGTGGTGGCTTGGCCTCAGGAACATCGCGCCCCGTCATATGACGGGTCAATGAGGCCGCGTTAAAGTCGCGCGCCGGGCCCTCTGCCACGTTCCTGCCATTGCGCAGGGCAAAAACCTCCTCACACACTTCAAGCACCTCTGCAAGTTTGTGGCTCACAAAAACAACCGCGATACCACTATCCTTGAGTTTGCGAATGATACCCAGAAGCGCCTGCACCTCGCGCCCTGTCAGCGCGGTTGTTGGCTCATCCATGATGATTAACCGCGCGTTCGAGGCGAGGCCCCGACAGATGGCAACCAGTTGCTTGTGTGCAACAGGTATGGTCTCCACCCTTGCATCCAGATCAATATCGACACCGATGCGATCAAGCGCTTCCTGCGCTATCCTCCGGGTTGCACCGCGGTCGAAAAGCCGTTTCTTTCCACTGAGCTGCGTGGCGAAGGCAATATTCTCTGCCACCGTGAGGTTGCTGAAGAGCGAAAAATCCTGGAAAATCACGGAAATGCCGCTGGCTGCCGCCTGACGGGGGTTGACGTGGCTGTAAGGCTTGCCATCTACAAAAATCTGCCCTGATGTGGGCTGTTCCACCCCAACAAGAATCTTGATCAATGTCGATTTTCCGGACCCGTTTTCTCCAGCCAGACAGATGGCCTTGCCGGTCTTTACCCGGAAATCAACGCCATCCAGAGCCGTCACGCCGCCATATTGTTTTACAATGCCCTTCAACTCGATGAAGGTGTCATCATCATCTTTGGACATGGTGCACTTTCCAAGAAACACAAAATCAGGGGCGGCAGCCAGTGCCTGCCGCCCCCAGAGTTTCATCCACCCTTAGAAGGGGTAGTCAGCCATGTTGTCAGCGTTCACATTCACCCATGCTTGGCCATAAATGACCTTGCCATCGAGCTTGACCGCCTCATAGCCGGGAAGGCCAAGGTCCATGCCGTCAGAGACGGTCTGTCCATCCATCACCATAGTGGCGAGCTTGTTCATCGCATATCCGGCAACAGACGGGTCCCAGAAACCAATTCCATCAACGGCGCCGATTTCCAGATATTGGCCTGCGATAGATGGCAGCGATGTTCCAAAGACACAAGTTTTACTCTCCATGCCACGCTCTTCAATGGCAAGACCGATGCCGGCAACGTCAGTCGAAGCTGACCCCTGCATGCCCTTGATGTTTGGATAGGCGCGGAGAACTTCCTGAGCTTTCGCGTAAGCCTTTTCAGCATCATCGAAAGTCTCGTTCTTGTCACCAACAAGGGTCATGTTCGGATAGTTTGCCTTCTGATGGGCAATACCACCGTCGACCCACTGGTTATGAGTCTGTGAAGTCAGTGATCCGACAAAGACCGCATATTCACCTTCGCCACCCATGCACTGAGCCATCTGTTCCATCAGATTGGCACCGAAATCCTCGTTCTTGAAGGCTTCGATGTCATAATGAACATTCTGCTGGCTTGCTGCTTCGTGGGTGATCACGGCAATGCCCTTATCCATTGCGCGCTTTAATACAGGCTCAAGCGCTTCTGGAGACATTGGCACAACAGCCAATGCATTCACGCCTTGCGCAATCATATCTTCAATCAGCGCAGCCTGCTGCTGCGGGTCTGCCTGTGCCGGGCCAACCTGGAACGCGTTGACATTGTTGTCCTTGGCGTACTGATTCACGCCCTCTTCCATGCGGTTGAACCACTGAATACCTGCAATTTTAACGACGGTTGCAATTGAGGTGTCAGCAGCCTGAACAAACGAGCTGCCTGCCATCAGTGCCGAACCAACCAATGCTACACCACCAAGATATTTTATGTGCTTTCTCACAGTTTCCTCCTTCAACTGGCTTTTAGAGCATAGCTCGCACCAGCGATCCATGTCCGTGCCATACCAATGTTTGCGCTCATTGCCATCCATGACGGAGCACATATATCTGTTGATTTTCAATGCTTAAGCTAATTTAATTTTTTCATGTGTGGGCGTTGCAAACGGCAACATTCAACACATGTGCATTGACTCAACAAATGTAACTATATAAGGGTCGTTTTAGTGGTCAAGAGGGATTATCAGACGCGATTGCAATGAAACAGGATTCAAATCTTGTCAAAAACCATAGTCACGACAGCATGGCACAGGTGGCATGGCTGTATCACGTTGGCAATCTTAGTCAGCAGGAAATAAGCGACAAACTTGGTATCTCACGGTTCAAAATCGTGCGGCTGCTTGCCGACGCCAAACAACTTGGCGTGGTGCGAATCGCGATCGAGCACAACACCACCACAACCCTTGACCTGGCCGACCAATTGACCGAACGGTTTGGGCTGAAGGAAGCTCAGGTGGCACCAGCACCACAAAGTAACGGTAACGCAGAGGCACGGCGGGCTGTGGGAATAATTGCCGCAGCATTCCTGTCGCGGGTTGCACTGGCAAACCAGCCTATGACGGTTGGGCTTGGCTGGGGCCGGACCCTTGGCCATATGGCAGACAATCTTGTTGGTGTTATAAATCCCCATATTACATTTGTCTCGCTGATGGGGTTGCTGAACCGGGCAGATCCAACACAGCCTGTCGATGTATGCGTTCGTCTGGCAGCGTTGACGTCGGGAAAGGCCAATCTTCTGCCCGCCCCCTTTGTTGTCGATGACAAGGCAGCCTGTGATGTCATTCTGCAACAACGCCTTGTCAAGGAAACGCTGGAGACGGCCCGAAGAGCTAATTATGCGATAACAAGCGTTGGCGAGTGCCGCGATGGTGCCGTCCTGTTCGAGAGCAGCTTATTCACCACCGAGCAGATTGATCAGCTCCGGGATAACAATGTTGTGGCTGATTGTTGCGGTGTCTTTTTCACCGCTGACGGGACTGTTGCCGATATTCCGCTGAATGGGTGCACCCCTTGCGCCAAACCCAATGAAATGCCGAATACGGACATGACGCTGCTTGCCGGCGGCCTCAGCAAGAGGGTTGGCACACTTGCTGTGCTGCGGGCGAATTTTGTCGACAGGCTGTTCGTGGACGAAAATCTGGCGCGCGCGCTTCTGGAAAATAGTTAGGGGGCATTGGAATGAGAGGATTCGGTGTACACACGAGCATGTGGACAATGAGCTGGGACAGGGACGGCTGTGAATATGCAGTGGCAAAGGCGCAGTCCTATGACATGGATTTTCTGGAAATCGCCCTGCTCAACCCGCCATCTGTTGATGCAGAACATAGCCGCAGGACACTTGAGGCCGCCAAGATGAGATCAGTTTGTTCTCTGGGACTGCCAGAGGCGGTATGGGCATCACGGAATCCGGATGGTGCTGTTGAATTTTTGAAACTGGCGTTGGAGAAGACGGCGGCAATAGGCGCAGAGGCACTGTCCGGCGTTGTTTATGGCGGCATCGGTGAGCGCAGCGGCATACCGCCTACCGACACAGAACTTGACAATGTCACCCGCGCACTGGCGGAAGCGGCAGCGCATGCCAAATCGCTTGGACTGCTCTTCGGGATCGAGCCCGTTAACCGGTATGAGACGCATCTGCTCAACACGGGATGGCAGGCGAGAGACATGATTGAGCGCATTGGCGCTGACAATATGTTTGTTCACCTCGACACCTATCACATGAATATTGAGGAAAAGGGTGTGGCGCAGGCGATCCTCGATGCGCGTGAACATCTTCGCTATATCCATCTGTCAGAATCGGACCGTGGCACCCCCGGCTCCGGCACCGTTGATTGGGACGAGATTTTCGTTGCCCTTCGTGCCATCGACTTTCGCGGCGGTCTGGCCATGGAGAGCTTTGTAAACATGCCTCCAGAGATAGCATTCGGGCTTTCAGTCTGGCGTCCTGTTGCCAGCGGCGAAGCAGAAGTTATGGAAAACGGTCTACCGTTCCTGCGGAACAAGGCAGCACAATACGGTTTGATCTGAGCATCGGAAAGCCAACACAGTTGAGGCATATGGAAACACAGACAAATTCCCGGCTTGCGGACCTCTATGCAATGATGCGGCGGATCCGTACATTCGAAGAGCGTGTGGGAGAGCTGTTCGTCCGGGGACAATCCGCTGGCTCGATGCTGCATCTTTCTATCGGCGAGGAGGCGGCAGCTGTTGGTGTTGGCACCGCCATGCGTGATGGGGATACATTCACAACCCATCACCGCGGTCACGGCGTGTTTCTTGCGCGGGGGGCAGATCCACGATTGATGATGGCTGAAATTGCCGGCAAGGAAACCGGATATTGCTCAGGCAAGGGCGGTTCGATGCATATCGCCGACATGAAGCTGGGTCATCTCGGCGCAAATGCCATTGTCGGCGGTGGCATCCCGTTCGTTGTCGGCGCCGGTCTGGCAGCACGCCAGAAGAGTTCAGATTCTTTATCGGTGGCTTTTTTTGGCGATGGCGCCACCGGCCAGGGCATTCTCTATGAGAGCATGAACATGGCCGCACTGTGGCGTCTTCCGGTATTGTTTGTCTGTATAAACAATCAATATGGCATGGGCACGCGCATCGACAATGCCACCGCAGATCCTGACCTTTACAAACGAGCCATTCCATTCGGCCTGAGAGGCGCCAGTGTAGATGGCACTGATGTCGAGGCCGTTGCGGAGATTGCAGGCAAAATGATCACCGATGCCCGGGCTGGCAAACCCGGCTTTCTGGTCGTAGATTGCTATCGGTTCTATGGTCATGCACGCATGGACAAGTCGCCCTATCGCGATGATGCCGAAGAATCAGAGGGACGTCTTCGTGACCCTGTCATCAAGGCCCGGGAGACACTGATCTCGCGTGGCGAAATAGATGGCAGTTCCCTCGATGAGATGGATCAGAACATCGCTGCGGAGATGGATGCCACGATTGATTTTGCCGCGGACGCGCGCGAGCCTCAACTCGACAGCATCTTTGACGATGTCTATGACCCCTCGACACCACCTCCCGAATCTGTTCGGGGTCGCCTCGCCCGCATCCTTGGGCAAAGACAATGAGCATGAGGTCCAGGTGATGGGTAAAACAACATATCGCGACGCACTTCGCCAGGCTTTGTCAGATAGTATGACAACCGACCCAAACGTCGTCCTCATTGGTGAGGAAGTCGGCAGATATGGCGGTGCCTATGGGGTAACCAAAGGCTTGATTGACGAATTCGGGCCCGACCGTGTCATTGATACGCCGATTTCTGAACCTTCTATCGTCGGCGCGGCCGTGGGCGCAGCCATGTCGGGGCTGCGACCGGTTGCCGAGTTGATGTATGTCGATTTCATCGGCATGACGATGGACCAACTGGCCAACCAGGCAGCAAAAATCCGGTATATGTTTGGCGGCCAGATTGGCGTTCCAATGATCCTCAGGACTCAAGGTGGCACGGGGCGTTCAGCCGGCGCTCAACATAGCCAGAGTCTGGAAGCCTATGTCATGCACACGCCCGGCCTTCGACTGGCAATGCCGGCGACTGTCTCCGATGCCTATCATTTGCTGCGCCAATCAATGGCACAACCGGATCCGGTGGTGTTTATCGAACATAAGGCGCTCTATGCAACCTCTGGTGAACTTGATGATCAGACACCTGTCGTACCTTGGGGCAAGGCGCATGTGCCGCGTCAGGGCGACGATCTGGTCATTGTAACCTATTCCCGGCAACTCCATTACGCTATCTCGGCGGCTGACACGTTGGCGAAAGATGGTATTGAGGCGACGATCATCGATCTGCGCACGCTAAACCCGCTGGATATCGACACCATCCGAACGCATGTCGAACGATGCGGCCACGCCATGGTTGTAAGCGAGGGGGTGATGACGGCAGGTGTTGCGGCCGAGTTGGCAGCCCGTATTTCAGAGGAATGTTTCGATTTTCTGGAGAACCCGGTTATCCGGATTGCCGGCGAAGACATTCCTATTTCAGTATCTCCTTTACTGGAAACCAATTCGGTTCCCACACCGGAGCTGATTGTTGATGCTGCAAGGATGATGCGGTCATGATAACGCTTACGCTGCCAATGCCCCGCCTTGGCGAGACGATGGACAGTGGCACCATCGCCAGCTGGACTGTGGCCCAAGGGGAGAGCTTCGCGCGCGGTGATACGCTGCTTGAACTCGAAACTGACAAGACGCTGGTGGAATATCCAGCACTTGGATCGGGCCGCCTTGTTGAGACACTTGTGGCCGAAGGCGATGTGGTCGATGTTGGCGATCCCATCGCAATCATCGAAACCGACAAAGCGTGGCCCATCGTCAGTGATCAAGATGCAGGCGCCAGCACATCCAGCACCACTGCACCGCCGGGCATTACGCAACCACAATCTTCGCCCGTTGAAACGGTGGCAGGCGCCGAGACAGCCTCTCTGGCTGATGGCGTGCGTGCCACACCGCTCGCGCGCCGCCTCGCAACGCTTGCGGGTGTCAATATGCAGGACCTTGAAGGCACCGGCCGGCGGCGGCGTATTGAGGCAAGCGATGTGATCGCTGCGCTTGGAGGTGGGAAGGCTGACAGGCAGGAATTCCTGTTGCTCCATGGGCTTGGCAGCAACGCATTGTCATGGGGCGCACTGATCGCCAGCTTGGAGGCCGGTGGCGCGCGGGTCACCGCGATTGATTTGCCGGGACATGGCACCAACCCGGACGACGCTGCCAAAATTGATGACCTTGTTGATTGCGCCGTGGCGCATCTACGCACCCATTCGGGAAAAGTTCACCTTGTGGGACATTCTCTTGGCGCATGGGTTGCCGCCAAGGTAGCGTCCCAGATACCAGAATCTGTCAGCGAAGTGACTCTGATTGCCCCGGCAGGATGCGGTCCAGAGGTCGATGCAGAATTCCTGAGGGGAATGGCAGAGGTGGAGGATATGGAGCAGCTACGTTGCTTGCTCACGATGCTGGGTCCGGCAGCAGAAGCGACGCCTGACGGAGCCGCGGCCGTCATGCTTCAGGACTTGTCTCGCGGCCGCTTGCATGCAGTTGTGAACGAATTGTTGGATGGCGATGTTTCACATCTAGATATTCTTCCCATTCTGGACAGCATAAAGGACAAGCTTAATGTGTCTGCGGTGATAGGAATACAGGACCAAATCTTTCCGAAGGAAACCCTTTTCAGATTGCCGTCCTACATCAATATCCATGTCGTGAATGCCGGCCATGTGCCACAGTGGGACACGCCAGCAGAGATTGCCGCCTTGCTGCAAAAACCGATCTGAGAGCATAGTGGGATAGTCAGGGGACAGAAAGATGAGCCATGTATTGACAGCCGATGGAGGCACCGAGAGCCTGCGGGTGCGCATCTATGATCTGAACGGCACATGTGTCGCATCGCATGCCGAACCTTATGAGACAAAGTTCCTCTCCGGGGCGAGAGCCGAGCAGAATGCCGGGGATTGGTGGTCGAGCCTTGTCAAGGCAACGAATATCTGCCTGAGAGAAGCGAATGTCAGCGGTGATGCCATTGAGGCCATGGCCTATGCCACCACCTGCTGCACCGTGGTAGCCCTGGACAAGGAGGGGGCACCGTTGCGCCCCGCATTGATGTGGATGGATGTCCGCGCCGACAAGGAAGCGGAAGCGGTGCTGGAAACCGGCGACAAGCGCCTTGTTCTGAACAGCAATGGTCAGGGGCCGGTATCTGCGGAATGGATGATCCCCAAAGCGCTTTGGCTGAAGCGAAACGAGCCACAGATATTCGATGATGCGGTTACCATCTGTGAATATCAGGATTATTTGACGATGCGTCTCACCGGTGAGCGCTGCGCATCACTGAACAATGTTGGATTGCGCTGGCATTACGCCAACCGGGACGGGGGCTGGGCCACCAGCATTATCGAGGCGCTTGGCATGCCGGACCTGTTGGATAAATGGCCATCACGCGTTGTCGCCCCGGGTGAGGTGGTCGGCAATCTGAGCACTGCTGCTGCTACTGAACTCGGCCTCACCACCCGGACAAAGCTGGTTCAAGGAGGTGCCGACGCTCTAATCGGAATGATCGGGCTTGGCGTTGCAAGACCGGGCCAACTGGCGCTGATCACCGGATCATCACATTTGCAATTTGGTGTCACTGACGCCCCCTTGCATGCGCCCGGGGTCTGGGGATCCTACGCCGACATTGTGTATCCCGGACGCTATATCGTGGAAGGTGGCCAGACATCGACCGGGTCAATCATCAACTGGTTTAAAAGGCTGCTTGGGTCGATCGATCTGGATGATCTGAATGCAAAGGCAGCGCTGCTGCCGCCCGGCTCTGAGGGGTTGATCGCCCAGGATCATTTTCAGGGTAACCGCACACCATATACAGATGCGAATTCGCGCGGCGCCTTTGTTGGCTTGACGCTCTCACACGAGCCACACCATATCTTCCGGGCGATTATTGAGGGCATTTGCTTTGGCACACGTACCATTCTGGACGGATTCAAAAACGGCGGTTACACCAGCACCGAAATGACGGTCGGCGGCGGCGCAACAGCATCGAGATTATGGATGCAAACCCACGCGGATACGGCCGGCATCCCTGTGCGCATTCCAGCCTCAACGGACGCCCCATCAATGGGATCAGCCATTCTTGCAGCGCATGGCGCCGGACATTTCGCCAGCATTGATGAAGGCATCGAGGCGATGGTGAAGCCGGGAATTCTGATTGAGCCTGACCCGGCTGCGATGGCAGCTTATGAAAGCGTCTATCAGCAATATCGTGCATTGTACCCAGCACTCAAAGATATCCGTGAACAATCCGAATAGGCTGGAGATCCCCGATGTTGTTCAATGTAGACTCCAACTGTTCACCCGACCTTCTTTATTGTCTTGCACAAATGGGCCATGGCGACGAACTTGTGATTGCAGACCGTAATTTCCCAGCCACATCAACGGCCATCCATACTGGATTTAAGACATTGATTTCAATGCCGGGATTTAGCGCATTAGCGGCTATTCAGACGATCACCAGCCTCTTGCCGTTAGACGGGTTTGTTGATCATGCAGCCGTGCGTATGGAAATCGACGGCGCACCAGATGAGATGAACGAGACACATACCGCCGTGTTTTCATTCCTAGAAACAAAAATCCCTGAAGGGGCTGGTCTTGGCCATATTCCCCGGCCCGAATTTTATGAGCGCGCGCGGCGAGCCTATGCGGTCGTCCAGACCAGCGAAAATATCCCCTATGGATGCTATATCCTGCGCAAGGGTGTCATATTCTAAGCGGGCCTATCGAAGGCTTGCTTCGACATTGCCGCCATCGACCGTTACGACATGCCCGGTGGTGCGCTGCATCTGTGCCAACATCAAAAATGCCTCGGCAACGTGTGCTGGCTCAACCTCCTGCTTTAGCAAATTGCCTGTCATGTAGGCCGCTTCATCAACACCTCGCGTTTTTGCCCGGGATGCAATGAATTCATCCGTAACGATGCCTGAGCGGATTCGATCCGCATTCACACCATTCACCCGGATATGATCCCCACCCAGCTCAAGGGCGAGCTGTCGCATCAGAAACAGCGTGGACGATTTTGGCAGGCCATAAGCCCCAAAATTGCGCCCAGGATTCACTGATTGTTTGCTGATATTGAACAACAGCTGGCCGCCCTGTCCCTGCTGGCACAGGCAATGCGCAACAGCGCGGGCAAAGCGATAGGGTGCAAAAAAATTCAGATCATAGGCAGCGGCCAATTGCTGGTCATTCAGCTTCAGCAGGGACCCTGTCTGCGCCGAACCGGCATTCGATATCAGAATATCGACACCGCCAAACCGGCTGATCGCGGCCATGACAGCGCGCTCTGCTGCGCCATCTTCGGTAATGTCCATTTCAACCGCTAAGGCATTTTTTGAGACAGTGTTGGCAACATACTGAAGTTCGGTTTCCGGTCGGTCCACAAGCACCATTTGTGCGCCTGCTTTGGCAAACGTCTCGGCTATGGCCCGGCCAATCGCGCCAGCCGCGCCGGTGACCATCACAACTTTGCCGGTCATCACTGGCGGCTTTGATCTGCCAAGCTTTGCCTGTTCCAGGGACCAATATTCAAGGTCGAACAAATCAGCCTCATTGACCGGGTGAAATCCGCCTTGATCTTCACCGACAGCACGCACACGTATGTTCTGCACACCGATGTCAGCGGCAATGCTCGCGGCAGTGGCATTCACCCCGACCCCGATGACGCCAACGCCCTCCATCCAAACAAGTGACGGCAGTGACGGTAGCATCGTCTTGGGGTGTGGCGAGCGAGCTGCCTCACGATCAAAATAGGTCTTGTATTCCTGTTGGAAGCTGGCGATGGCATCATTTATTGCTGTCACACCCTGTTGCCACACAGAACGCGGCAGATGCAACGGACTGCCCTTGATCCGGATGACATGGTCTGGCGAGGCAACCCCTCGGGTCGAGAGATCTGCAAGGTCACCGCGTTGGAGAAATTCCAGAATGGAACGGTCTGCCCGCAGATCAAGGATCGGCATGGATGCGGCGTCACGCCCGCTGCCCCATGCCAGCGCCCCACGAAGGTCCATGACCGCATCTGGAACGGCATCATAGTCCCGCGCTGCAATGTTAGTCGGAGCATCCAGACCCATTGCTGCCGCCGCGATATTGGTATGCTCGACAATGCGGTCATAGCTTTGTTTTGCGGTATCACCAAAAGCGAAATGCCCATGCTGGAGAAGCAGCAAACCCTCGACATTCGGGTTCGCCTCGTAAACATCAGCCGCCGCCTTGGCAAGTGCGAAACCGGGCATGATGTAGGGCACTATACCAAGCCGGTCACCAAAGATTTCACGACACCGCTCCGCGGCATTTGGCAGATTGGCCAGAACCAGAAATGCCGTTGCATGAGTGTGATCGACATAGGTATGCGGCAGATAGGCATGCAGTAACGTCTCAACCGACGGGTTGGGAGCCGCACTATCGAGAAGATTGTTTCGCTGGACGTTGATCATATCTTCATCAGACAACACATCCAGCGTACGCAGGCGCCGCAATGGTTCCAGCCTGACCCCGGGCAGGCCAGCCGCCTCAATCACCTCGAGGTCCCACCCCGATCCTTTGACATGCATAACATCCTCCATCTCGCCAAACAGGTTCGCACGCTGAACCTTTGCCGAGGTATTACCGCCACCATGCATAACCAGATCAGGATCGGTGCCGATCAACCGGCTGGTATAAACACGAAGGGCAAGCGCCTGATCGGCAGGCGTTTGAGGCGCTGCATCGCACCATTCCTGGACTGTCTTATCGGACCACTGGTTAAATATCATGTCAAAAACTGTCCTTTTATGTAGCGCGCTCAGGAAAGAGCCCGGCAAGCCCAGACGCGCTGGCGTCACAAATTCCCCGTTCGGTAATCAGCCCGGTAATTAGTCTGCCCGGCGTAACATCGAAGGCTGGATTGTTGATATCGGAAAACGCCGGGGTGATTTCGATCGTTACAACCTCGCCGTCTAATGCCTTGCCCTGGACCGTGGTGACCTCTGCGGCAGGTCGTTCTTCTATGGGAATCTCAGACACACCATCGTGAACCGACCAATCAATCGTGGAGGATGGCAGGGCCACGTAAAACGGTATCTGATTGTCATGCGCCGCGAGCGCTTTCAGATAAGTGCCAATCTTGTTGCAGACATCACCATTTGCCGCCGTGCGGTCGGTGCCAACAATGACCAGATCAACCATCCCATGCTGCATCAGATGACCACCCGCATTATCAACAATATACGCATGTGGGACGCCATGGCTGCCCAGCTCCCAGGCGGTGATGCCGCCCTGATTGCGCGGTCTCGTCTCGTCGGCATAGACATAAACATCAATACCCAACTCAGCGGCGTGATAAATCGGGCTTGTCGCGGTGCCCCAATCCACGGTTGCGAGCCAGCCAGCATTACAATGTGTGAGGACACGCACGGGTTCACCCGGGGATTTGTGCGCGGCGATATCCTTGATCAGGAACAATCCATGCATGCCCAACATCCGGTTGGTCTCGACATCTTCCTCGGCAATGTCGTGGGCCAGTTGCAATGCTGCCGCCGGCCGCGCGGCCGGCGGCATCGGTGCCAAATGGGTGCGGCAGCGGTCTAGAGCCCAGCGCAAATTAATCGCAGTTGGACGGGTTTCGTTCAGCATGTGCCATACATCATCCAACGCCCGGTCGCTGGGGTCAGCAGCCATTTCCATCGCCACACCATAGGCCGCTGTAGCGCCGATCAATGGCGCACCCCGAACCCACATATCCCGGATCGCAGTGGCAAACTGCTCGCGTGTCTGCAGCGTGGCAATACGGAATTCAGACGGCAGCCAGCGCTGGTCAATGATGCCAACATCGCCGGACGCGTGATTGAACCAGATAGAACGATAATGTGTGCCGTCAACTCTCATCACTCAGCCCTTTAAGGTTTTTGAACCACTGCCATCATCCCGCTGACATCTTCAATCCCGCGTCGTTCGATGATCAGCCGTGCGCCAGCTTGCAGATTCTGCGCCTCCAATCCGCCCCGTCGTTCCACATCCTCAATCGTTTCAAAGTCAGCGTTATGAGCCAATGACAATGTCCGGCGGTGCATCTCGATGCCGCAGAAACCCAGCGCGTCTTCCCATATCTCGTTCAGCTTTGCCTGCAAGGGCAGGTTGGCGTCGTGGTGCTGATCTTCAAACAGGCTGCGGGGGAACAACACGCCTTCTCGCTCGCTATGCCAGAGCGCCGAGAATTCTCCGTTAAATGTAGAGACGAGATCCTCAATCACCTCACGGATCCAGCTCTGGTAAGACACCAGCTTATCAGCACTCCGATGCGCTGGCTGGCTTATGAACGCCATCACAAGATTGGCCAGCATCATTCCAAAATCAAACCCCATTGGCCCATAGGTGGCAAACTCAGGGTCGATGACAAATATGCTGTCCCCGGCACACATTACAGAACCAGTGTGCAGGTCCCCATGAAGCAGGGTTTCGCTGTTAGAGACGAATTTTGTCAGCAGAGCCTGAACCTCGGATTTCAGCTGGACGTTGTCACGTAGCTCAGCTACCACGCCATCAACCGCCGGATTGTGGTGGTTCAATTCAGCATCGTAATAGGGATCGGTAAAAACCAGTGATTCAGTGATATTGCACAAAGCGTGATTGTCCAGAAACAACTTGGTGTCGCTCTTTTTCTCAACAATTGGCAACGCCAAATCAGACCCTCTGAATGCCGTGCGCGCGATGAATTGCCCGAGGCGTTCTCCTAGGCCACTCACGTGGTCTCCAGCGATCAGCATACGGCGAAGAATGATGTGCTGATCGAGAAATTCCATTGCGATCAGCGCTTGATCTTCATCAAAATAGAGGATTTCAGGAACAGAACCGGGGTCACGTTTGGCCTGACGGATCAGCGCGTGATATTCGAAGAATGCCCGGCTCAAGGGCAGCGGCCAACTGTCACCGACCAAACGGATGTAGGGGAGTGCCTGCTTGACGATTACAGTCCCCTTCGCACCCCTCACAAGAAAGACGAGATTGAGATTGCCATCACCTATTTCCTCAACCCGCCAATTACCCACATCGTCGCCAAGACGGCTGGTCAAAGCCCCGAGAGCGCCAAGCCGCGAGGACAATGTTTCCGATGTCAAAGGCTCGTACTCTTCCAATTTTGTCATAACAACAGCTCCTAGATAGCGTGAGAAGACAGCCAACAAACCATAATTTGCTACCCGGTTGGTTGCAATGCTTGGGAGCATTTTAGTGTTCGGCTTAGGTATCCGCACTGATGGTAAAGCGGTGCAATCATCAAGGCGGTGCCGCGTTATCTTGAAGAGAAGTGTTATCTTAAACAATGTGGCGCAGTGGAATGATCAAGCACAAAAAGCCCCGTAACTCCAAAGAGTTGCGAGGCTATGGATCACTGTTTTCCATGATTGTTGGTTGCGGGGGCAGGATTTATTCAGGACCCTACGATTAGTGTTTGGGTATGAATTCATTGCGAAAGTAAGATTTGAAACTATGTTCCTGAGATTATGAGCCTGACGGAAACCTAGAGAACCCGTTACACCAATCGGAAGGCAACCAAAAAGTAACAACACCCGCGAGAGCCTGACGAAAAATAACCAGGATTTTTAGCGTTTCGAAAAAGTCACACCGATTGGTGCGCAGGCATTTTGTTACAAGACCACCAAGCAATCCATGTTAATCTCATTTAAGTAATTCATTTTTTGTATTCCCTATATCGCTGGATTTTTTTAACAAAGGATTACTTCAGATGCCGTCAGAACGACTTAATCGGAAAATCACTGTTATTTTTGCTACTGACGTCGCTGCCTACAGCAAACATGTAGAGCAAGACGAAAGCCTTACAATAAAAACATATTCTGAGCGTGAAGTGGTTTTACTGAAGCTAATCAAGGATTTTCGTGGGCGTGTATTCAATACTGCGGGTGACTCTGTCCTTGCAGAATTTGCCAGTGCTGTTGATGCAGTTGAGTGCGCAGCAGCTTTTCAAGTCCGAATGGTTGGGATCAACAGCCAGGCAGATGCCAAGTGTAAATTGGAATTCCGCATCGGAATCAACATGGGTGATGTTGTTCAGAAAGACGGCAACTTACTTGGTGATGGTGTGAACATTGCGGCACGGCTTGAGGCACTTTCACAACCAAACGGAGTCTCTATCTCCAAATCAATTCATGACCTCGTAGCCCCTAAAACCAATCTTAATTTCAATGATCTTGGCATCCAAAAAATCAAGGAGAACGAATTTCACGCCTTTGACCTGATGATGAAACACTCAAAGAGGCGGAGCCGAAAATACGTTAAAGGTGTAAATGTTGGGACCCTGTTTGCCGCAATTGCGATCCCAGCAATAAGCATTGCTGGCGCCATATTCTTTATTTTATCTTATGAGAAGTCTGCAGAAAATCGGCAAAAGGCCGTTTTAACCTCCGTCCCATTGATTCTTGTGGAGCCGATAGCAGTTTCGGAAAACCAAAAGGAATTGCAGAAACCGTTCACTGAGAGTGTCATTTCTGGTCTTTCAGATTTTCGTGGCATCAATGTGCTCTCCGGAAACAACAGTTTTTTCATCTCTAACTCAAACCTGAGCGATACGCAGATCGCCGAAAAATTCAATGTCGACTACATTGTGCGCGGCATGATCCAGACCTACGGCGACAAATCTAGGATGAACATTAGCCTTGCTGACCTTGAGCAGAACAAAGTGATCTGGTCGGACCAAATTGATTTCAATTTTGAGGAAATTTTTGAACTGCAAGATCGTGTAAATGACTCAATCCTGTCTCAGCTACAGGTTGAGGCTGTTGCTGGCGACATTGTAAATGACTTACGCGAATATGCGAAAAATTTTGAATTTCTGACACTGTATCTAAACTGGAGCGCAGAACTTCAGAAGTGGAATCCAGAAAGCCATGCAAGAGCTGAGGCGTTCCTGAGTGAGATGAACGAACTTGATGCAGATAACCTGCTGCTTCATAGCGCCGCCGGATGGCAAACCTTCCAAAGGGTTGTATTTGGGCTCTCAACAAGCTTTGAAAGTGATGTTGAAACAATGAAAACTCGCAATGCACTCGCTATTCAAACAATGGGGCGTGGGGAAGATTTTGCGCAACGCGCAATGTTCGAATACTTCTTTTTCTCGAAAACCTGTGAGGCTGCTCTTGCAGATGTAGACGCCTCTTTAAAGCGCGGGCAAAACGTTCGTGTTTACCAAATTACCGGCGCTATTTACGCAGCCTGTGACCGGGTCGAAGAAGCTATTATCTACAATCGAAAGGCGCTTGCTGCCACCCCCAATGATATCGGGTGGTTCCTCACTGTGGACTTGGTGTCCAACCTTTGGAAACTGGACCGATATGAAGAGATAAAAGAAATGATTGAAGCTAAAATTGACGCTGCTGATATGGATCCACGAATTATGGCAATTTTTGCAGTTGTTGAACAAAAAGCGGGAAACAAAAAACGAGCTAAAGAACTTATTGCAAGAGCCAAAATCAATGGACTTGTGCAAGATAGAATTAAAACATGGCTTCGAGGCCAACCCGCCGCATTCAGGCTAATTGAACAAATCAACGAAATCGATACTTTCTAGTTTTTTAGTACCAAAAGCTTCGCCAAAACCAACCAATTGGCCCTAGTAAAAAACAAAAGTTATTAGGGTGCTAGGATGTGTCCGCCAAAATAAAATCGCAGCTGATTTGCGCTAATGTGCGCGGCAGCAAAGCATAAAAGCGCAAACACCCAAAAAACCTCGCAAGTCCGAGGACTTGGAGTGTTGCTAAAATATTGATATATAAAGGAATTTTGTGAATGGGGCAGGATTTTAACCTGCGACCTTCAGGTTATGAGCCTGACGGAAACCTTCGGAAACCGGTCATCAAATCGATCTGGTGCTATGGTGGTGCTATGGCAAATTTACTTTTTATCTTGGTGCTATGGGTGTTGCTATGACAGCAATTTAGCAAATTTGATGTTCATTTTAGCAATACAGACACACAATCACACGCATCCTTGTAAAGCCCCACATACACACGCCCGCCAAAGAAGTGGGTTTCAGGTGATTTCATTGGAACAACTGCGGATCATTAAGTAACCTTTACCTTAAGACTCCCAACCCCTTCAATTTTGGCATCCACAACATCTCCACGAACTACGGGGCCAACGCCTGAAGGGGTGCCTGACATAATAAGATCGCCTGCGCCAATATCGTAGAACCGTGAGAGATAAGCGATCATCTCAGGGACTTTCCATATCATCTGATCAAGATCACCCTTTTGTTTGATTTTACCGTTTACGCTCAATTCAACTCGACCTTTTGTAGGGTGTCCAATTGAGATCACAGGTATCAGGTGTGTCATTGGTGCAGACCGTTCGAACGATTTTCCTGGCTCCCAGGGGCGACGTTGCTCTTTTGCAATGCCCTGAAGGTCCCTGCGGGTCATATCTACCCCAACACCATATCCATAAACATGATTTAAAGCATCTTCGGTAGATATGTTTGGGCCCCCACTTTTTAGAGCCACCACCATTTCTATTTCGTGATGAACGTCAGACGATTCTGGTGGATAAGGAAACTCTCCAGACGTGTCCGCATTCTGCGCATTCTTCTGAAAGAAGAAAGGTTCTTCACGGTTGGGATCACCACCCATTTCGATAGTATGAGCCGCGTAATTACGGCCAATGCAGTATATGCGGCGCACTGGAAATGACTTTGATTCACCCTCGACAGGCAATGTATTTAACAAAGGCTCATCAATTACGTAGGCAGTCATAAACTCATCTCCTCTATAAGATTATCTGCGGGCAGCATAATATTCAACGCGGCGCTCTAAATAGGCTAAAAATTCCGCTATTACAAAGGACAATGCAAAAAGTACAATTAGCACAGCCCAGAAATGGCTCATCAAAAAATTGGAGGCATAAAGTTCGAACAGAGATCCAAAGCCAACAATTGAAATTAAAAGTTGACCAATAATTACGCCCTTGACGGCGCGGATGAAGCCTATCCGGACACCCCCTAAAATCTCCGGCAAGGCTGCCCAGAAATATATCTTTGTGAAAGCCGCCAACGGCGAGGCGCCAAAAGACCGGGACATTTCAACCAAAGATTGATTTATTTGCATTACGCCTGCGCGAGAATTGAGCACGATTATCCAGATGGCAAACAAGGTCGTGGTAATTATGATTGCTTTTAGACCAAACCCAAATAATACCATCAGGACGGGCACAAGAGCGGTTAAAGGGGCGCTGAGGAACAGGTTCACCCAAGGCAGTAGCAACTCATCAATCAAGCGACTTTTACCCATTAATATTCCTGTTGGCACCCCAATCAAAATTGCAGATAAAGTGCCTATAGAGAAAGCGTGGGCAGTTTCCTGCAGCGCTTTGATGAAGGGTTTGGTTCCTCCAATTTCCATTAAAGTAGAAAAAATGGCCGAAAGGGGAGGTAGAAAAAAAGTCAATTCAATTTGACCAACAAATTCCCACAAAAGCCCCCAGAGGATTAAGGAAGACATGTTCGGCAAATTATATCCAAAAATTCTCATATCAACCAACTATTCGACATAAGACTTCAAAGAGGCCCAAATTCGATCAACAATGTCTAAATACTCAGGATCACGCCTTATACTGTTCACGTCCCTATCGCGAAAACCAGATGGTCGGATCACCTCCATAACCCGACTTGGTCGAGGTAGCAAAATTGCTATCTGATCGGACACATAGACTGCTTCCTCAATAGAGTGGGTCACAAAAAGAAAAGTTTTGTTTTCATTCTGAACCAGCCCTAGTAAATCCTCTTGAAATTTTCGGCGGGTTTGTTCGTCTACAGCTGAAAAAGGCTCATCCATTAATAAAACGTCTGCATCTACACTTAAGGCACGCGCAAGCCCAACACGCTGCCTCATTCCACCAGACAATTCGTGCGGAAAGCTATGTTCAAAACCCTTAAGGCCAACTTCAATAATATATTTTTCGGCAATTGCCTCGCGTTCTGAACGAGATACTCCCCGTAACTCAAGGCCAAAGGCCACATTACGAAGCACCGTTGCCCAAGGCATAAGCGCAAAATCTTGGAAAACAAATGCCCTGTCAGCCCCCGGTCCAGTTACTGGTGTACCGTTGATAAAAACCTCCCCACTAGAAGCTGGCAACAGGCCGGCTATTATTTTCAGCAGCGTGGTCTTTCCACAGCCCGATGGACCAAGTAACGAGGTCAACTGACCACGGGGAAAGTCTAAGCTTAAATCACGCAGTGCCTCAACATCACCGTAGCTTTTGGAGACATTGTGAACAGTCACGGCATTTTCAATTCTGCCTGTCATACCTTGGTTTGTTCCCTTCATTTGTTCACATCAGTCTGCAACGAGAGCCTTGCGGCGACCTTGAGATAAGTAGTTTTCAATGCGCTCAAGTACATTCAAGAACATCACAGCTAAAATAATGATAGAGGCTATTGCCGCGTACATGCTTGGGTAGTCAGCAATAGAGCGGCTGTAAGTAATTATGTCTCCAACGCCCGTAGGTGTAATCTTAAGCTCTGAAAGAATGGCACCAATAAACCCGGCGGAAACACCAAGACGCAAACCAGCAAAAATAATTGGAAATGCTGAAGGCAAAATAATTTTTAGAATGATGTCCTTTCTATCTCCAAGAAAAGACTCACCCATTTCAATCAACGAGGCCGACGTGTTACGAACTGCACCTCCCGTATTCAGAACTATGACTGGCATAGCCATTATGCAAACCACGAATACCTTTGAGGTGAGTCCTATTCCGTAAGCCATCACTAACAACGGGATAAGCGCAGCGAGTGGAGCCGTTTGCATGACAACAAAAATTGGTGAAATTAACCAATCGAAAGCGCGACTGAGACCAATCCAAAGCCCCAGTCCAATGCCGATAAAAGCCGATATAAGCACACCGATAACCAAAGGCTTAAGTGTTTCGATATAGGCTTTCAACATTGTGCCGTCGACCAACAATGTCCAGAACGCTGCAGATGATTCGAGAAATGTTGGAAATGCAAAACTGACGGGAATTCTACCCGCAACCTCCCAAGCCCCGAAAACAATCATCGCTGAGAAAACTTTGAGAATGAGCGCGCGGTTGCGGGCAAACATCGTGTCCACCTATGTCAAAAAAATAAAGGCCAACAGCATGGAGCCGTTGGCCCGCTCTTATTATTTTGTAGCTTTTTCTAAAGGAGCAAAATACCAGAAATCATTGGGATCAAGCGTCGACATATCACCCTCCAATTGACCGGCTTTTGAATACCACTCAAGATCAGCCATCGCAGCTTGCATTCCACCACCATTCGGATGATACAAACCACCTGCTACAGCATCAGAAAAGAAACCATCAAGCCCTTCAAGAACTTCTTTTGGAAGTTGCCCAATTGGCCCCTCTGGATCCGTTTCACGCTTGACCATACTCGGGTCGTTATGCATATCTCGGTAAACGCTGACAAGCGCCTTCACGAAAATATCGACTGACTCGCTATTAGCCTTCATCCAATCCAAGTTTGCGAAAAGCGCCTCATCGCTAGCGTCAACTTCGAACATTGGCAACACGTTAAATTTGTCGCCTTGCAACTTTACCAATTTATTTTTATTGGAAAGATCAACAATAGTGGCGTCAGTTTGACCCGCTATAAGTGCGGCAATTCGATTAGACGAACCTGGCACGTAAGATCTGTCACCGAATTTAATGCCAAGTTTATCTTCAATTACGTTGGCAATCGAATCAGTGCCCCCTCCCCGGGAATGCAACATAATTGGCTCACCATTCAAATCTTCCAACTTTGAATATTTTTGCGATGAAACTGGGAAGAACTTAAGCTTGGACATCTGGAAGATGATCCTAACTGGAGCTTTGGAACGTTGCATAACTGAATAAGGCGTGCCAAAGCCGATATCCATCTGCCCGCCCAAAATGGCCTGGATAGCCAACTCTTCGTCAGCAAATGCTGTCCACTCATAGTCGAGGCCCATAGCTTTAGCGCGATCTAAAGCGACAAAAATATGCGCTAGTTCATCAGATGGTGGCTCAGCAAGCGCTATCTTAATAGTGTCTGCGTGCGCGGTGCTTGCTAAACTGATGAATGCCGTAACCATTGATGCAATCACAAATTTATAAAGTTTCTTAATTTTTAGCATTTCCGTTTCTCCCCATATCTACAAACCTTTGACAACCGCTTGGGTTACCAAGGGATTAAAACCATTGCTCTCTACGCGTAAAACATCCAGTTTCCACGTTTTTGCCAATTATTAAATTGATTGCACGCTATAGTAAATTGGTCAAGCATTGGTTAAGATTGGTCAAAGGTAAAGCGGCATTTGATGCTTTGTCCCGTTAAAGAAGGTGATAAACTCTTAGCCTTTTATAGGAGTATTTACGTGACCACGGCTGAGGGAGCATTGATCCAACTACGTGCTTGGCTGGCGCAACGTGACCTGCCTACAGACGGTCGCCTACCGCCAGAGCGTGAGTTTGCTGATCTGCTGGGTGTCTCACGTGGTGACCTTCGTAAGGCATTGGCAAAGCTAGAGCGCAATGGTGAATTGTGGCGCAGAGTTGGTAAGGGAACCTTTTTTGGCCCAAAACCCAGCGACGAGCTTTCAGTGGTTGAAACAGTGGCTGAACAGTCAAATCCAATTGAAGTAATGGACGCCAGAATTTTAATAGAGCCAATGCTATGTGGCGAGGCCGCAATACACGCAACAGGGATACATATCGAAGAACTGAATGGCTGTCTCGATGCACAACGTGCAGCAAAGACGTGGCGACAATATGAAAACGCTGATAACCGGCTTCACCGCGTAATCGCACTTGCATCAGGCAATATTGTCTTGCTCGCACTTTTTGATCAGCTAAACGCAATCAGGCGTGCTATAGTTTGGGGCCGGCTCCGGCATAACTTGGGTGCTCCCCCGAGAGATCACCACAGTTTTGCGCAACATGATGAGATCGTTTGCGCTATTGGTCAGCGTGATCAGGAGCGGGCCACTGTAGCAATGCACAATCATCTCGCCAATGTCCGGCGCGGGTTGCTCTCTTCTGCTAAATCATCGAGTGAATAAGCCCAGTACCGCCATTACCTGACACCCCCAAAAAAACCTACCCGGAATCGAAAAGTAATAAAGGTTATGGCGGCAGTACGATTTACCCCCAAAATTAAATCGGAACTGATGTGAGCTAATATGCGCAATAATAAAGCATAAAAGCGCAAAAACCCAAAAAAACCTGACAGCAGGTAACAAAATGGGTAACAAAATGGTCGTTAGAGTAAGCTGGTTTTGTTTTTGCGGTTAACTACAGCGCTTAAAGCCAACTTGTTAATCCTAGGCACGTAGGCCCACTTCTTATGATCCGATTAACGGACACATAAAAATTCTGGCTTGGGTTTCTCAAAGAGTAATCAGACCTTTATGTTTAAAATCGGTGAAGGTTGAGTTTCAAATCGTGAGTAATTTGAAGCAAATTAATAGACTGGCCATAATTAAAAGAATCACAACATAGCATTCCGGAAAAGAATGGTGGTGCAAATTTTGCATCACTGATGGGAAAAAATAACCCTTTTTAACCTGCGTCAATTTGTCCACCAATAGAGGAACTGGCGCGGGCTCCTCCTGAGCAAATGCCTTTAATCAATCAACAACAGAGGTGATCTAATGAAAAAAACCCTTATAGCCGCTGCGGCTATTGCAACAATGGCTACCACTGCGCAGGCTGATATCAAAGTAGGCATACTCCACTCCTTGAGTGGGACCCTAGCCATATCAGAAACCACACTTAAAGACACCATTATGGTATTAATCGAAGAGCAAAACGCCAAAGGTGGACTATTAGGTGAAAAATTGGTTCCCGTGGTGGTTGACCCTGCATCAGACTGGCCACTTTTTGCTGAGAAGGCGCGTGAACTAATTACCGTGCAAGACGTTGACGTTATATTCGGATGCTGGACCTCTGTTTCTCGAAAATCAGTGCTTCCGGTTTTGGAAGAGTTGAATGGATTGCTTTTTTACCCAGTGCAGTATGAGGGTGAAGAAAGCTCTAAAAACGTTTTCTATACTGGTGCAGCTCCAAACCAACAGGCTATTCCAGCCACTGACTATTATCTAGAAGAGCTCGGAGTGGAAAAGTTTGCTCTTCTGGGTACAGATTATGTTTACCCACGCACGACAAATAAGATTCTCGAGCAGTATCTAAAAGACAAGGACATCCCAGCGGAGGACATTTTTGTCAACTATACGCCTTTCGGTCATTCTGACTGGTCAAAAATTGTCTCTGATGTTGTGGCGCTGGGTGCAGATGGCAAAAAGGTTGGCGTTATTTCTACAATCAATGGTGATGCCAATGTTGGATTTTACAAGGAACTTGCGGCTGCCGGAGTTTCAGCAGACGATATTCCTGTGGTTGCTTTCTCCGTTGGCGAGGAAGAACTATCTGGCCTAGATACTACCAACCTTGTCGGACACCTGGCAGCCTGGAATTACTTCCAGTCCGCTGAAAGCGACGCCAACGATGATTTCATTAAAGCCTGGAAAGCTAAGATGGGCGAAGACCGTGTTACTAATGACCCTATGGAGGCACACTTCATCGGCTTTAATATGTGGGTCGAAGCGGTAACCAAGGCTAACACCACAGATGTAGATGCGGTTCGAAAAGAGATGTATGGCTTAACATTTCCAAATCTTACCGGTGGAATGGCTGAAATGCTTCCAAATCACCATCTCTCAAAACCAGTTTTGATTGGTGAGATTCAAGCTGATGGTCAATTTGACATTATCAGTCAAACATCGGAAGTGCCTGGAGATGCATGGACTGATTTTCTGCCAGAGTCAAAGCCACTAAAGTCTGATTGGTTAGCCTTAGGTTGTGGGATGTACAACACTGAGACAAACACCTGTGTACAGTTGAAGTCCAACTACTAACCCTAAAACTTCGGCCCATCGATCCTTGCCCGGCGACGTGCCCCATGTCGCCGGACTCATTCAAACACTGTGGAATGACTATTTTGCACAAATTTACGCTTTTGAGACTAGTTTTTATGTTTTTGATGATGCTAACGCCAGCTCTGGCCGATAGCAGCTTTGAACAGCTTGTCCAAACAAATGCGAAGCTGATTTCAAAGAGCTCGTCCAAGACTGTTGGACCAGTTCTCAACACGCTGCAGCAATTTGGGGGTGCCGAAGCCGAGGCCTTCCTCACTAACTGGCAAGCGAAAAAGCTCTACTTCATTAAGAAGACCGGACAGTTTGTTCTGGTTAAGAAAGCGGGAAAAGCAGCTGACGGCAAAAAGCAGATGCACATTCGTAACGCCATTACTGGCGAGGAGATTGGACTTGTGCCGGCCAAATCTGTCAAACAGATAAAGCCAAACAGCGGCGTACGTTCGAAGATTGCCGCTACGCTGGTGCCTTTCCAGCTAAACAGCAATGACCCGGCTATTCGCGCAAAAACACTAAAAACGCTCCTTCGCAACATCGAGTCATCACATCTCTTGCCATTGAAAGCTGCGATTGCCAACGAGTCTGTCTCGGAGCTTAAGACGCAGATGGAAAAGGCATACGTGTTTGGCATGCTCGCGCACGGCGCCGAAGAGAGCGAAGTCGAGGTTGCCATTCTCAGCCTTGCCGGCGATCTGTCGATTGACGTTCGGGCTGCACTTACCCCAGTGCTAGCGAGCACAATTGTCGTCGCAAAAGAAATTCCCTCAGAAGGAAACTTGGCGCGGGTGATCACGCCAGGCCGCACCATCAAAAAGGCTGACGGCACAGCTGCCAGACTGAATGCCATTGGTCGCAAAGATGCTGAACTAACAGACAGCACCGCCTATGACATGATGGTGGCGAGGGGTTTAGCACCGGCTTTTGTGACACGGAACATGCGTGACGAGGCGCTGGTAGCTTCCGTTATGAACGGCCGGGTCAGCAGCTTTAGTTTGGACGACCTTGATAATGAAAATGCTCGCGATACCGCCTATCAGCATCTTGTTGACAGAGCGGCGGCGCCTCCACTTGTCTCAGAATTGCAACGCCAGAAAGCCATCCAAGGCGCCGTCTTCTTCGCCCTTTATAACAATCCCTCCTCACGCGTTACCGACGCGGCCCGTAAAGTTCTCAACGACATACAGACAAAGGTGACACTTTACAAATATCTTGATCTGATGCTAGACGCATTGAGCCTAGCCTCCATCTATTTTCTCGCAGCCATAGGCCTTGCTATCACATTTGGCGTGATGCGGGTGATCAATATGGCGCATGGTGAATTCATTATGATGGGTGCGTATACCGGCTACGTCGTTCAACTGTTTGTTCCAAATTACACATTGTCAATCGCTATTGCCGTGCCTGCAGCCTTTCTTGTGACCTTTGCTGCAGGCGTGGCAATGGAACGGCTTGTCATTCGGCATCTTTACAAGCGTCCACTTGAAACGCTTCTGGCAACCTTTGGCATCAGCATAGCGTTACAGCAGCTTGCAAAGAACATCTTTGGCACACAAGCACGCCCTCTGACAGCGCCAAGTTGGCTCGACGGCGCTTTCGCGGTGAATGACGTTCTTGCCATCAGCAACATCCGAATTGCCATTTTCTGCTTGGCACTCTCATTCCTCGGGCTTCTTCTCTATGTAATGAAGCGTACGCGGTTCGGACTTGAGACAAGAACAGTGACGCAGAACCCGGCGATGGCCGCCAGTATGGGGATCAATCCCGACCGCATCAACATGCTGACTTTCGGATTTGGGTCGGGAATCGCCGGGATCGCCGGGGTCGCCATTGGGCTCTATTCCAAGGTCACCTCCGAATTGGGGGCCGACTATATCGTGCAGAGCTTCATGACTGTGGTTGTTGGCGGCGTCGGCAATATCTGGGGAACGCTTGCCGGTGCGGCAATGATTGGAACGCTGCAAAAAAGTATCGAATGGTTCAACCCATCAAACACACTGGCAGCACAGACCTACATGGTAATATTCATTATCTTGTTCATCCAGTTCCGGCCACGCGGCATTATCGCGCAAAAGGGCCGTGCGGTGGAGGCCTAGCATGTCCAAGCTTTTTCAGGAGACAGTCCTTGTACAGTATCTGTTTCGTAACCCATCAATCTTGATCTTCCTCGGTACTTTGGCAGGTGTTTGCCTTGCCGTCACCATCTTGGGTGAAGGATTTGGGCTCGGTCTAATCTCGACAAGCTTCATTAAGACACTTGGAAAAACCTTGTGTCTTTGCATCATCGCTATCGCGATGGATCTTGTCTGGGGATTTTGTGGAATTCTGTCACTGGGTCATTTTGCTTTCTTTGCACTAGGCGGTTACATGATTGGCATGTGGATGATGTTTGCTCGCACCAAGATTATTGTCATTGAAGCGGCAAAAAACAATGTGCTGCCGCCAACACCGGCTGAGATCAGCGAAGCCGTTGGTACACAAATTTTTGGTGTTGTGGGTGGCGCAGAAATTCCTATGGTCTGGGCATTTGCGGACTCGCTCTGGGCACAAATTGCCTTCATTGTGCTGGTACCTGGCCTGCTAGCATATTTATTTGGCTGGCTTGCGTTTCGCTCACGCGTCAACGGGGTTTATCTATCCATCCTTACTCAAGCAATGACGCTAGCTCTTTCGTTATATCTGCTGCAAAACGACAGCGGATTTCGAGGCAACAATGGGCTATCAGGTCTTCAAAATGTTCCAGGCCTGGACGATGTTCCGCAATCTATCCTGTCGATCACCTTTTTTCTTGTCAGTGGTCTGGCGTTAGCCACTACTTACCTCATGGCCGCCGCTGTCGTAGGCAGCAAACTTGGAAACATCATCCGCGGCATTCGTGATAATGAGGCTCGGGTGCGGTTCCTCGGCTACAACGTCGAGAGCTATAAGCTATTCATTTTTGTCCTCACAGCGATGGTTGCCGCCGTTGCGGGGGCTTTGTACTACCCGCAGGCAGGCATTATAAATCCAACCGAGCTCGCACCCATTGCATCGATCTATCTGGCTGTCTGGGTTGCAATTGGCGGACGGGGGCGAATCTATGGCGCTGTGATTGGCGCCGCCTTTGTGTCCCTATTGTCGAGCTATTTCACCAGTGGCCAGGCTCCGGACATCCCACTTGGGTTTGCTACCATCATCTGGACAGATTGGTGGCTTATACTGTTAGGTTTTAGTTTTGTCGTTGTAACAATCTATGCTCCACAGGGCCTTGGCGGCTTTATAGAAAAGTTGGCCAGACAGGAAAAGGGCTGATGGCACCACTTCTTCAGGTCGACAACATTTCAGTATCGTTTGACGGGTTCAAGGCCATCAATAAGCTGAGCTTCGAAATTGGCGAGACCGAGCTTCGCGCAATCATTGGACCAAACGGGGCTGGTAAAACAACCTTCATGGACATTGTCACTGGTCTGACACGACCCGACAGCGGCGATGTGCGGTGGTTAGGAACAAATATTTCGCTATTGAAACAATCAGAATCACAGATCGCGCAGCTTGGCATTGGCAGGAAATTCCAGAAGCCAACAACCTTTGAAGCTCAGACGGTTTATGAAAACCTTCTCATGTCTCTCGCCAATAATCGCAACCCTTTTGCTGTACTGGCCTACCGACGTTCACCGCGAGACGAGGATCGGATAGATGGTATTGCGCGGCAGATCAATCTTGCCGAAAGTCTCGACCAGTTTGCAGGAGAGCTCAGCCATGGTCAGAAGCAATGGCTGGAGATTGGCATGCTACTGGCACAGGATCCCAAGCTACTTCTGGTGGACGAACCAGCTGCTGGCATGACAGCATCAGAACGTGATGTCACTGTGGCGCTTCTCAAAGAGCTTGCCCAAATCCGGTCAGTGGTTGTTGTGGAACATGACATGGAATTCATTCGCGAACTAGATTGCCGGGTAACGGTTCTTCACGAGGGGGCTGTCATAGCGGAGGGGTCTATGGATTTTGTCACCGCCAATCAGCAGGTGATTGATGTTTATCTTGGGAGGTAGTAATGCTCGACGCCACAGATTTGACCCTTCATTATGGATCATCACAAATACTCCACGGCGTTTCCATCAAAGCCAAGGTTGGCGAAGTTACCTGTGTCATGGGTTCGAATGGCGTTGGTAAAACTTCCTTGCTTAAAATACTGTCGGGCACTCATCGTAATACCGCTGGACACTATTTTCTTGATGGTATTGACATGACGGGAGCCCGTCCGGACAAACTGGCCCATGCTGGTGTTGGATACGTGCCACAGGGGCGTTTCATTTTCCCGATGCTGACTGTTCGCGAGAATCTGGAAACCGGCTTCTGCTGTCTTACTATTGAGGAACAATTTATTCCGAATGAAATCTATGAGCTTTTTCCGGCTCTCAAGACAATGCTTGACCGACGCGGTGGTGATTTGTCAGGGGGGCAGCAGCAGCAGCTCGCCATAGCACGGGCATTGATCATGAGGCCAAAGCTTCTTCTTCTTGACGAACCAACCGAAGGAGTCCAACCAAATATCATCAGTCAAATTGGCGAGGTTATAGCTTATCTTCGCGCGCAAAAGAAAATGGCCATTATCCTTGTCGAGCAATATTTTGAGTTCGCCTTCGGGCTTGCTGATCAAATCTATGCCATGACGCGCGGCGAGGTCGTCTATGAAAGTCGCACGGCCACTATCGACAAGGAACATTTACGTCAGTCTGTTGGGGTTTAATTAAAATAAAAAAGCGTTGGTCTAAATAGGTAGAGGTTTAGATGTGTAGCCTTAGCAATAGCTTTGGTGGCGGGTATAAGTATTAACTTACTACATCCAGTTTATCAGCCCAGCGACGATCAGCAGAAACTCAAACAGGCGTCGAAACTTCACAAAAAACCTGACGAACGGTAACAAAATGGGTAACAAAAAATTCGGGCCCTAATTTCGGGTAACAAAAAGGTCGTTAGGGTATTAATTTTCAGGATGAGGTGACCTATTTTTTGCTATTTTTGCGGGAAGTCGGTTGTTTTCTCAAACCGGTTTCAGAATTGAAACAGTGAATGGTACCTGCATCCGCGGTTAAGTGAATCAAGTCTCCCGCAACCGCTTTTGGGGGCCTTTCCATCTTCACGATCAACTCACGCCCAACTTCTGTAACCATATGCACTAGTGCGTATTCCCCCAGATTTTCGACCAACTCAAGTGACGCGGAAATTAAGGCCTTGGCCACTGTCGTAGATTGCAAGTGCTCAGGACGAATGCCAACAATGCCAGCCTTGGGATCAATCTTCAATGCCTTGGCAGCAGCAGGTGACAAGTCAGAATGATCGAGGAAGTTCATCTTTGGGGAGCCGATAAACTGGGCAACAAAGGTGTTACGCGGATGTTCATACAGCTCGATCGGACTGCCAACCTGTTCGATACGACCATCACGAAGCACGACAATCTTGTCGGCAAGGGTCATCGCCTCCACCTGATCATGCGTGACATAGATCATAGTTGTGCCAAGGCGCTGGTGCAGGCGGGCAATCTCAAGCCGGGTTTTCACACGCAGTGCAGCATCAAGATTGGACAGCGGCTCGTCGAACAGGAACACCTCTGGCTCGCGCACAATAGCGCGGCCAATGGCAACCCGCTGGCGCTGGCCACCTGAAAGCGCCTTTGGCGTGCGAGACAGATATTCAGTGATATGCAGCACTTCAGCGGCGGCACGAACACGGCTATCAATTTCCCAGGACGGCAACTTGGTCTGCTTGAGACCGAAGGCCATGTTGTTATAGACAGTCATATGCGGATAGAGGGCATATGTCTGGAATACCATGGCCACACCGCGCTTCGATGGCGCAACATCATTGACGCGCTCATTAGCAATATCGATGTCCCCGCCAGTGATATCCTCAAGCCCGGCGATCATCCGAAGCAACGTTGACTTGCCGCAACCCGACGGGCCGACAAACACCACGAATTCTCCATCATTGATGATGAGGTCAACATCATGAATGACGCTGATATCACCATAGGACTTCTTGACTTCCTTCAGAGTTACACTGGCCATCTGTTATCCATCTCCTCGATAGCACTTACGATGCCAGGGACAAAGTCAACATATGCGGAGGGCAGATCTCCCCAAAGAACCACTGATGTCGCAAAATCGTTCTCGGCACCGTCTTCGAGCATCGGCGCCAGCAAGTGCCAGTTTGGCTCGTGATAGTCGATGCGTCCCTGCGCTCTGGCGTGACGGCGTGCAAACACATACCAGCTGGCGATGCTGGCATAGCAATGTTGCGGGCTTATCCCCTGAGCAAGGCACCCCTCGAGCGTCGGCCGCACGAAGATGGGAAATTTGGTAAATCCGTCCATGCAGATTCGTTCCAGTGCATCCGCAATCGCCTGATTGGCAAAGCGTTCGGCTATGCGTTCGCAATAGACATCCTTGTCAAAAGGCAGCATCAATTGTAGCCCAGGCAGCACCTCCTCGCTTTCCAGATTGTCAAAATGTGGCCTGATCTCGGGATCACGCATGGCCTCATCAAACGTGTTGTGCCCTGCCAGCGCTCCAAGATAGGCAAGCCCTGTATGGCCACCATTCAGGATTCTTATCTTGGCTTCCTCGTAGGGGTCAACATCTGCAACCACCTCGACACCAACCTTTGTCAGGTCTGCCATCCTGCCTGCAAAACGGTCCTCCAGCACCCACTGTATATAGTCCTCACTATGGATTGGGCTTGCACTCAGCTTGGGAAATTGGCTGGCAATCTCTGCCTGCAATTCCTCTGTCGTACGCGGGGTGATCCGGTCAACCATGGAACAGGGGAACGTCACATTCCGATCCACCCAGGCGACAAGGTTATCCTTGCCGACAGCCAGAAGATAGGCCCGCAAACTCGCCTGGAGCATATGACCGTTGCCCCGAATATTGTCACAGCACATGATGGTCAAAGGACCAACGTCAGCTGTAACCCGTCGTTCCAGACCTGCCGCAAGATAAGCATAAACGGACTGGGGAGGCCCACTCGACACTTCTGCGCTGATAACCAGATCATCCAGATTCAACCGACCGGCTTCATCAAGGTAATAACCGCTCTCGGTCACCGTGATTGTGACGACATGAACACTTTCAAGCGCAATTAAACCTTCCGCTTTCACAGCCTGCTTTGACCAATCCGCGAACTGAACATGAGGGCGCACAAGCCGATAGGCGGTCGGCGTCGTCGTCCCAGTATATTTCAGCAAATATCCGTCATCGCCCCGCTGCGCCTCGGCAAAAGCCACACTCTCCGATGGCCGCAGATTTACAGCGGCAATGCCCCAGGACAAGTCGCCAGTATACTGCATATAGTCATCGATATAGACAGCCTGATGGGCACGATGGAAGGCACCATAACCGACATGCACGATGCCCGTTCGGCATGCGGCGCGGTCATAATCCGTCGAGAAAATCGGCGGTGTTCCTGCAATCTTTATCAACTTGCCGCCTCTTTCTTGACAAGGTCGACGCGTGCCAGCGCCCGGTAAGCGGTAGGCGTCATGTTTTTCATTTTCATGAAATGGCGGTTAAAGTTCGCCAAGTTCTGGAACCCGACCTCATAGCAAATTGCCGATACCGGCTGGTCTGTCGCGTAAAGCATGGAGCAGGCTTGGCCAACGCGAACACGGTTGAGGAATTCGAGAAAACGATTGCCAGTGATTTTGTGAAAGTTTCTGGAAAAGGCGGTCGGGCTCATACAGGCCAGCTCCGCAGCAGTTTCCAAGGAAATATCCTCGGCAAAATGCTGCGTGATATGGTCCACGACAATTGCAATACGCGTGTGCTTGTTGCTGTCTTCAGGCTGGGTGACTGCCACAACGGAAAGCTGCCGCATTTCGGCATGCTGGTTGATCTCGACAAGCAGCTGCAGGAATGCAAGGATGCGCTCCGGTCCCGACGAATCACGGATTTCAGCCAAGCGCCATTGCACCAGCTTGGCATCAAAACCGTGAAATTCGATGCCCGAACAGGCCAGTTCAAACATCTGCCGCATATCGTCAAATTCGGGAAAGGCCGCCGACAGGCTGTTGACGCTTTCCTGATCGAACTGCACAAGCATGTCGCGAGTGCTGACCTGACGGGCGGTTATCTCGTCAGTCACCCAGTTATGCGGGAGATAGGGACCGGTCAAAAACAGCGATCCTGGCCTGAATTCGCCAATATAGTCACCGACAAACGCTTTGCCTCGCGTCGCCACAATCAAATGAAGCTCGAATTCGCGATGTGAGTGCCAGCGGCAAAGGTCGCTCGGCCACCCATGCTCGAGATAGCGAATGCTCTCAATGGAGCGGTCGACATATTCGATTTCTGGCGTGATGATCGACATAAATCTACCTCAGCACATTGCCACCATCGACACTGATAGTCTGGGCGGTCATATATTGTGATTGGTCACTTGCCAAGAATACGGCTACGCGCGCAACTTCAAAGGGCTGGCCCATATAGCCGAGCGGCACGGCCTCGCCAACCTCGGCCTTTTTCTGGCCAAGCGGCTTATTCTCGAATTTGGCAAACAGGGCATCAACCGTGCTCCACATCGGAGTGTCAATCACCCCGGGCGAAATGGCATTCACCCGGATCTTGTGGCTTGCCAGCGCTAGCGCCGCGGACTGCGTATAGCTGATCACTGCCGCCTTGGTTGCGCAGTAATGCGCCACAAGCGCCTCGCCTCGATGCCCGGCCTGGCTGGCAAGGTTTATGATAGATCCTGGCCGTTCTGTCAAAACAAGAGCTGTCGCGACGGCCTGCATCACAGCATACATGGCACGGACATTAACCAAAAACAGCCGGTCATATTGGTCAAGTCCAGCCTGCAGTACTGAGCCCATATCGAACAATGCCGCGTTGTTGAACAACACATCGGGCGCCTCGGCGGCAATCCATTTGCAGCATGATGCAAGTCCGTCATCCGACGCCAGGTCGAAAGCGTGATGGTCGGTTGTACAATCGCCGCCGAATGTAATCCCGACATCCGTCGTTAGAACCCGTGCACCAAGCGCAGCAAAATGCTCGGCTGTCGCCTGCCCGATGCCGCCATTGGCACCGGTCACAAGACAGGTCTTTCCGGACAGATCTGTTGGTGCAACGTCAAACGTCATTTCACAGCTCCAAATGTCAGGCCGCGCACCAGCTGCTTCTGGCAAAACCAACCGAGAACGACAATTGGCCCGACAGCGGCAGTTGACACTGCCGACAATCGGCCAAAAAACAGGCCTTCGGGCGCACGGTTGCCCTCGATCAGCTTGGAAAGCGTCGCCGCATCGGTCGTTGTCAGGCGCACCGTCCAGTAGGCTTCGTTCCAGCAGAAGATGAAACATAGCAACGCGGTGGAAGCAAGCCCACCCCAGGCTAGTGGCAGAACGATGTCCTTGATCTCTCCCCAGACGCTGCACCCGTCCATCTTGCCTGCCTCGATAATCTCTTTTGGGATTTCCTTGAAATAGGTGAACAGCATCCAAATCACGATTGGAAGGTTGATTAGGCTCAGCACAAGGATGATCAGGAAATGCGTGTCGAACAAGTTCAGAAAGCTCTTGGTAAGAAATGTCATCGGATACAGAACTGCAGCAGCCGGCAACATTTTCGTCGACAACATCCACATCAGGATGTCCTTGGTATGACGCCCCGGATTGAATGCCATGGCATAGGCTGAAGACACCCCAACAAAAAGGCTGAAAGCCGTCGCAAAGACCGTCGTGATGACTGAATTGACCGCAAAGCGCCAGTAGTCATAGTTCTCAGTCATGTTGATGTAGTTTTCCAGGGTAGGCTTGAAAATAAACAAAAATTCAGGTTTTACTGCGTCGGCATCGGTCTTGAAGCTCGTCAGCATCATCCAGAAAATGGGGAAGAAAAAGACCAGTGCGACCAGCCAAGCAAGGACTGGTAGAGCGACGGTAGAGAATTTCGTGCTTTGACCTACAACAGACATCCAGCTTTCCTCAATCCATCAAACTCTTGCCGACGATGCGGAGCAGGAAAATCGCGACGATATTTGCCATGATGACTGCCAGAATACCAGTGGCGCTCGCCGCACCAATATTATTAGACGCAAATTCGCCAATCAGATAGGGCAGGTTCTTGTTGCCGTTGCCGCGGCTGACAATCTCAATCTCTGCATATAGCGACAGATGGAAAATTGCCTGAATCATCACGACGATGGCAATCGGCCTAGCCAGGTGCGGGATGGTGAGGTAACGGAATTGTGCCCAGGCACCCACACCGTCCAGAATTGCAGCCTCCTTCTGTTGCTGGTCTTCAGATTGCAGCGAAGTCATGAAAATTAGCACAGCAAAGGGGGTCCATTGCCAAGATACCATGATGATCACGGCCAGCGCCGCAGTCTGGGTCGCTCGGAATGATACCGGTTCGATTTTCGGCCATAGAGAGAAGAATTGGCCCAGAAGCGGAGCCTCGCGGAGCGAGGCGGCCATCGTGTTGAGGCCCTCGACGGCAAGCCCGTTCAGCCCCAGTACCGGATCAAGAATCATATTGATCCACAAAACGGCATTCACCGCTGGCATCACAAAAAAAGGTGAAATAAGCAACACACGTACGATGCTCCGTCCCGGGAACGTGCGGTTGATCAGGATCGCAATCGCCAGGCCGAGGACGACGGTTACAAAGATAATGCTGCCCACAATGATCAAGCTGTTTTGAGCCGCCAGCCAGAAATCCTTGGCCTTGTAGAGCACGTATTCATAGTTCCCGAACCCACGCCAGTTCTCGATGCTTGGCGTTGTCCATTCCGGTCGCCTGAGGTTGTTCAGGACATATCTGATGAAAGAAAAAAATAGCGTCATGCCAAGTGGCACAAGCATCCAAAGCAGCAGCAGGATGACCGCCGGTGCTTGTAACAGTCTTGGCAATGCGCGGCTGGACATAAAAGCTGAAATCCTGACCCATTGTCCGCATTACAGACGGACGGTTCCTAAAAAATTAGGACCAATATATTTATCTGTGATCCGGCCCTCTTGGAGGGGCTGAAATTGTTAGCGACGATGGATCACCCTGAAATGGAAAGGCCCAAGCATGTCAGGCCTTTCCCGATATTTGCGGGCTGTGACTTAGTAGCCTGCCTCAGACATGATGGCTCCGGCAGCCGCCTGCGAAGCGGCAAGTGCATCGTCGACTGACTTGGCACCGGAAAGTGCAGCAGCCATTTCCTGGGCAACGGCGATACCGACTTCTGGGAACTCAGGAATAGCGGCGAACTGAACACCAACATACGGCTTTAGATCAGTTGCTTCTGGAGCAGCAGATTCGATGGCAGCCATCTCGGCCGCAGCGAAACCGGCAACAGCCTGGAACTCAGGATAGGCGTAGGTCGAAGAACGGGTGCCGGTCGGGACCGAACCCCAGCCAAAATCTGGGTGAGCGGCAACAGCCTTGATGTAATCCTTCGAAGTGGCCCACTCGATGAATTTCTTTGACTCTTCGGCGTTCGGCGAGCCTGCCGGTACAGCCATGGCCCATGCCCACAGCCAATTCGCGCCAACTGGGTTACCCGCGTTCGGCGACTGCGCGTATGCAACACCATCCACCTTCAGGAAGGAAGCAGCGATAGTGGCGTCAATCCACATACCGCACTTACCTTCATTGTAGAGAGCTAGGATCTCGTTGAAGGAATTGCCCTCCGAACCCGGAGGACCGTAGTTGCCAAGTAGGTCGACATAGAAGTTGATTGCGGCCTTCCACTCGTCAGAATCTATGGTCGGCTTCATGTCCTTGTCAAACCAAGCACCGCCGAAGGAATTCACAACAGTGGTGATAAAGGCCATGTTATCGCCCCAGCCGGGCTTACCACGAAGGCAGGCACCATAGACACCCTTGTCGGGGTTATGGATGGCAGCAGCGACTTTCTTGATGTTGTCCCAGGAGTCGTTGTCGGCGATCGATACGCCAGCAGCGTCGGTCAGATCCTTGCGGTACATGACCATGGAGGATTCACCATAGAACGGTGCAGCATAAAGCGTGCCGTTGTGTGAAAGGCCGTTGCGAATAGCTGGCAGCATATCGTCCATGTCGTAGGATGCGCCAAAATTCAGCGGCTCGATCCAGCCGGCCTCACCCCAGATTGGGGCTTCCTGCATGCCGATGTTGATGATGTCGTACTGGCCGCCGCTGGTCGCTGTGTCAGACGTGACCTGCTCGCGCAGAACGCCTTCTTCCAGCGATACCCAGTTCAGCTCTACACCGGTATCTGCAGTGTAGGCATCAGCAACCTTTTGCATGTTGATCATGTGACCATTGTTCACGATGGCGATCGTCAGCTCTGTAGCGAGCGCCGGGGTCGCAACAGCGGCTGCGACGGCAGCGGCCATTACGGAATTGTGTAAACTCTTCATGTTGTCCTCCAAGTTGGCACGAGTAGATAAAGTAATCTTACCTTTAGTATAAACCATGCGGCCTACCATGAATTTGCCGCCAATCATTTTCTGCCAAATGCTGATACATTTATTGCACGTTTGCGACACAATTTCATGATTCTTATTTAATTTGTATCATTCCTACTTCCAACAGATTGAAAAATTACACATTATTACCGCCCGTCGTAGGTAAAATCTGAGCGTCGTGTTTTTTGGAGAAAGCAATGTATTTGGGCCTCGATCTTGGAACCTCTGCGGTGAAAGCGCTTCTTGTTGATGAATCTGGAGAGGCTGTTGGCAGCCGGAGCGTACCACTGGGGGTGATTCGTCGTCAGGCCGGCTGGTCAGAGCAGGACCCCCACAGTTGGTGGCACGCGACCAGCAAAGCCGTCCAGGCTCTCGGCGCAGAAACTCCCGCAGCTATCCAAAAAGTTATTGGAATCGGGCTGTCGGGCCAAATGCATGGCGTGACGGCACTTGATGCAAATGATGCCGTGCTGCGCCCTGCCATTTTATGGAATGACGCCCGTTCAGCACCTCAAGCCGCGCATCTCAACGCAAGTCATCCTGCTTTTCGCCAGATTGGCGGGAATGCAGTGATGCCGGGATTTACAGCCCCAAAAACATTGTGGATGGCCGAGAACGAGCCAGGCCTCTTCTGACGCCTCGGTAGCGTGCTGTTGCCCAAGGATTATCTGCGACACCGGATGACCGGTGAAAAAGTCTCCGACATGTTAGATGCTGCGGCGACAATCTGGCTCGATGTTGCGGGGCGGGCATGGTCAGATGAACTTCTGGACATTTGCAGTCTCGACCGCCGATTGATGCCCCGCCTTGTCGAAGGCAGTGAGGTTTCCAGTCAACTACGCGCTGAGATCGCGCGCGAATGGGGCATTGACAGCAGGCCGGTGGTGGCGGGAGGAGGAGGCGACAACGCAGCAGCGGCTACTGGTCTCGGCATTATCGCACCGGGTGATAGTTTACTGTCGCTCGGAACCTCGGGCGTGATCTTCACCGTGAGCCACGCACCTTGGCTATGGCATCAGCCAATCTTTGCGCCAGTTACGATCCAGCACACCCTGCTCTATCAAGCTTGCCTCGATGAGCTTAATCTCTGCGCGAACTTTTCGGCCTGTAGCTGCATTCTTGCGCTGCTTCTCAAGCTTGTCCTTGGTGAAGTTCCCATGACGAAGGTTTGCCGCCGAGATCCGCGCTCGACCCTCTTGGGTCTTTGCACCAGTGCTGGCCCCGCCATGTAGTCGGCAGCGGCCGTTCTTCTTGTTGGCAGGTCGCTGACACGCGGTGCCACGACGCGTCTTCGCACCGCATCGCTGCCCAGGCCAGTCAGGTCCGAACCTCCACTCGATACCGATGGTCACGTTGTCTTTAATTAGCATTAGAAACACCCCTAATATAGGGTGTTATTATACCGCAAATTGAATTGCGCTTCGAGGCGGGTGGAACTTAGTTGCATTAGGAAGTGCTGCCATTTGCGAGCTGCGAGCCGCCAATATCGAAGGCAAGTCGGATGGTCACAGGGCCGACTCCAAATGCGTCACATATGCTGTCATCTCGTCGTTCTGTGACTGAACTTACCTGTCCAGCGCGGCAAGAAAAGCCTCAAGTTCCTCGGCGGGAATTCTCGCGTTCTCGGCTGGTCCGGGGAAACTGCCGTCAAGCGATGCGTCACGGAAGGCAGCTAGCGCGGCACGGCGTTCGGAGGCCATTTGATCGGCGAGCGCGGCGAGATTGCCGAAGGCGCGGGAGTGCCGTGGCAGTGGATTTTCGCCACAGATGTCATTCTGGAACAGATACATGACGTCGCCGCCTGGCCCCGAGCCGAGCGACACAGTGATGAGGCCGGTGCGGGGGCTGATCGCGGCCATGACATCCGCTGGGATCACCTCAGCCTCGACAGAGAAAGCCCCTGCATTTTCCAGATCGCGGAAATCCTGCATCAGCGCCAACGCCTCGTCGGCGGTGCGGCCAACGGCGCGAAGGCCGCCCCGCCAGGTCGATTTCCGAGGCACCAGTCCAAGATGTCCCATAACCGGGATGTCTTCATTCGCCAGCATTTCAACAACAGCCAGTCGGCGTGCTGTCATCACCGAATCCGCTCCATTCTTCAGAGCTGCCAAAGCTCCTCGAAGTATATCCTCATCTGTCGGATAATCTGGTATCGTCAATGCCGCCGTCAGGAAATGATGCGGCGCACCCTGGCGCACGAGGTCCACATTAGCAGCCCCACAGATCAGCATATCGATCCCAGAATCAGCTGCCGCCGCCGCCTCCTCGACGGTGTTAGCGGTTGTCTGCGTCAATTTACGGACACCTTTGCAGGACCGTATATCGGCAGCAGTTAAGTTGCGACGCGACGGCTTAGCGTCCCACGTGTAAATGGGCTTCGTATCCTGCTCCATATCCCGTTCTCCTAAAATAACGCATTACCCGCTAATTGCTCAGACAGGTTAATCGATCGCCGCTTTAACTGCCAACCCATCATAGGGCCGCGGTCCGCGAGTCGCATTCCGCGCAGCCACAGCCCCCACCCCTCTAACCAATTCGATCCAGATCCACCAAACAGCATCAGTAATCCCGGTCCGTGGAGCACGGTGTTCAGACTGGAAGTCCTCGAACCTCAAACCTTGGTTCACGCAAGATTGTGGGAGTTGTTTGAGGATTGGCTGGTTAGCTAGTACATCGTTACGGTGCAAAAAATGCAGTGGCTCAGATCAAACATGGCTCTATTCCTTTGGGCGACAGTTACGTAACGATAATAATCAATATTTTTTATGGACATGGAGATCGCTATGATTTTTCGCGTGGATTACTCAATGCCAGTACAAAATGTTACTGCCGCTCAGGAACGCTTCGGTACAATGGAAGAGAAATGGGATGGCGTGAAACTGATTGGAAGATGGCATGAGGCCGGCAACAAAGGGTTTATGGTTGTCGAAGCTGAAGATGCCGTATCGCTTGGTAAATATTCTAATCAATGGACCGACCTCTGCGACATCAGCATAGTACCCGTGATGACTGACGAAGAGGTGGGTCAGGTGCTCAGCGCAAGTTGATTTGGTCCTTCGATCGAGTTGAATGTTACCTTGGGATCAAAAAGGTTTCGCATGGTCACAAGAGATTACCTGGAGAATAGTGACCTTGCGGCTTTAACAGCCGCTGAATGTCCCGGATGATTTGGCACAACGTGAACAAAAAAGTTACGCGTGACGCGGTTGGAGTGGCTATCGTCGTGCTCTCTTCGCTATGCATTGCTTTCGTGCCGAGCTCTGCCAAGATTTCCATAAATGAAGGCGCTTCAATAATAGCTCTTCTCATCTCTCGGTGCCTCATTGGCGCAGTGCTTCTCTTCCCAATTACTTTGATGCAGCGAACAAGACTTCTTATTCCACGGGCGTTGCTTGCTAAGACTATTATTGCCACCTTCTTCAATGTTGGGATGATCGGCTGCCTCTACAGCGCTGTTCAATTCGTTGATGTCGGCCTTGCAGTGCTGATTCTCTACATGTTCCCGCTTGGCATCGCGATCTGGTCACATTTCAGTGGCAGACAGAAGGTGAACATGGTGCAATGGGGGTCCGTTGCTGGACTTTTGGCTGGCCTTGTGCTGCTGATGCTTGACACCGTTAGGGTCGGCAGCGTCAGTGGGCTGCTGCTATGCTTTGGTTCTATGGTCTGCGCGATGATTTACACCACTATGTCCAGTGACCTTACAGACAGCCTCGGATCAGCTCTAGTCAACCTGCAAACCAATATCTGGAGTGTGGCGATCCTAAGCCTCGCAGTGCTTCTGCCGCTAGGGCAGGACATTACCCTGCCACAAACGACGACCGGGTGGATCGCGATCCTCTCCAACGGCACCTTTTATATGCTCGGTTTCTGGCTCTTCTTTGAAGGATGCAGGATTATCGGTGTGACCAGAGCGTCAATTCTGACGCTTGTCGACCCTTTGTTTGCGGCGGTCATCGCCATTCTGTTCCTTGGGCAGTTCCTAACATTTTCCGAATGGATTGGCTTCGCAATCATACTTGGCGCTCTGCTGGTTTTCGAAACCCAAAAATCAAGAGGAACTGGAAGTTTGTGAAAGGCGGCAGGGTAATAGAAAAGCCCTCGGTATTAACTGCGCCAAGTTAATCGTGGGAGGTCACCCTAGCCAATCCACCAAGGCCTAATGCCAAAGGCGCAAGCACCCCTACCCAATAAGCCTGCCCCCCCGGATCGAGAGACGATCTAGGCCACCAAACAGCATCAGTAACCCCAGTCCGTGGAGCGGGGTGCTCGGACCGTGCCCGGACTATGAGCTTCAGACATGCTTTGTGTTTTGATTGGCGGACGTGATTCAAGAAATTACTGGAAAGGCTAAAGCCCGGACAAGCTCATGCGGAGGTCTCGGTTCAAGATCCGACACTAAGGCGACCAGCAGCCAGTGCCGAAATTGCGACCATTAAAGCCGCTGTGCCGAGCATAAGCGCGAGTCCCCCGACCTGGAAGGTCAGACCAGATAGCACTGTGCCAAGTAAACGACCCCCAGCATTCGCCATGTAATAAAAGCCTACGTCCATCGTGACCCGTTCAGCCCTCGTGAAGGAGAGGATAAGATAGGAATGGAGCGAAGAGTTCACGGCGAAGACAGCACCAAAAACGATCAGGCCGCCTACGAGCGTGATCGTAAGCCATGGCTGGGGGGAGGAGGGTGACAGGATCGCTGCGATGGTAAGCACCGCCGGGACTAGAACCAGCATCCACGCCCACATTCTGGCGGCCCAGATCAAGTCGTGTTCCGACCAACTAGCTGCGCGGAGAAGGCGCGGTGATGCAGCTTGAACCGCTCCGTACAAGATGATCCAGAGAGCCATGAAGATCCCGATCATGTAAAACACTAATCGGTTTCCCTCAGTTGTGCCATCCGACAGGGCTGCGTAGAAGTAGATCGGGATGCCGACCACGAACCATACGTCGCGGGCACCAAAGAGAAACACTCGGGCCACGCTGAGCCAATTTACGTTTGGGGACTTCGAAAAGACCTCGGAGAATTTTGCGCCCTTCCGTCCCCTTGGGAGCCCCGGTGGCATGGCGATTAGTAGCGCCATAAGTGTCAACGCAAGGAGCATCGCCATGGCGAGAACCGCCCACACAAAGCCCAGCGTCGCCAGAAGCGCCGCGCCAAGCAGAAAACCGATGCCTTTCACAATATTCTTTGAGCCAGTCAGAAAAGCCACCCAGCGGAAAAGTCCGCCGTTCAAGGTAGGTGCCAGTAGTTTAACAGCGGATTTCGAGGACATTTTAGCGAGGTCCTTGGCCACGCCGCTTGCGCCCTGCACAACCATGACATAGGCAACCGAAAACCCAATTACCCAGGCTGGATCGAGATACGAAAGCGCGCTTAGCGCCACGACCTGAAGTCCGAGGCCCGCATAAAGCGTTGAGTTAAGCCCAAAACGCGCTGCGATCCACCCCGCCGATAAGTTTGTGATCATACCGGCAATCTCGTAGAGCACGAAAAGATAAGCAAGTTGCATCGGCGAGAAGCCGAGGGTATGGAAGTGCAACAGGACCAGCATCCTTAGCGCGCCATCTGTGAGCATAAAAGCCCAATAGGCACCTGTGACCGCGATGTAGGCGCTCAAGCCTTTGGGATGCTTGAACGCAGTGCCGTCAGTCAAAGCGAAGCCCCAACCATCATTGCGACATCAACGAGGCGGTGTGCATAGCCCATCTCATTGTCGTACCAGGCGTAAATCTTCACCTGCGTTCCGTTGACCACCATGGTTGAGGACGCATCAACGATGCTTGACCGTGTGTCATTGACATAGTCGGCTGAAACAAGCGGGCGCTCCTCATAGCCAAGAATACCTGCCAAAGAGCTCTCGGCAACAGCTTTGAACAGTGCGTTCACCTCTTCAACCGTCGTCGACCGCTCCACCTCAAACACACAGTCGGTGATCGAAGCATTGAGAAGCGGTACCCGCACGGCATGACCGTTTAACCGACCCTTTAATTCGGGATAGATCAGCGTGATCGCTGTGGCTGATCCAGTGGTGGTGGGGATCAGCGAGTTCAGCGCCGAGCGCGCCCGCCGCAGGTCCTGCGCGGGGCGGTCGACTATGGTCTGGGTATTGGTCAAGTCATGGATTGTGGTAATTGAGCCATGTCGGATTCCAATCGCCTCGTGGATCACCTTCACAACGGGTGCGAGGCAATTCGTTGTGCAGCTCGCTGCAGTGACGATCCGATGCGTCGCGTTATCATAGATGTCATGATTGACCCCATAAACGATATTTGCTGCGCCCTCGTCTTTGACCGGCGCCGACACCACAACTTTCTTCACGCCCACTTCAAAATAGGGGGCGATTTTCGCCTCGGTCTTGAAAACACCGGTACAGTCGATGACCACGTCCACACTTTCGAGAGGCAGTGCCGAGAGGTTCTGCGTGCCAATAAATGGCAAATGCGTTCCGTCGATTGTAACCCCGTCAGCGTTGTGAGAGATGTCAGCCTGCCAGCGCCCATGTACAGTATCAAACTCTAGCAGATGGGCATGCATCGCGGCATCACCCTCTGCATCGTTTATCCAGGCGATCTTGGCACCTCTCTCTAGAAGAGGCTTAAGGGCAAGTTTACCAACGCGGCCAAGGCCATTCAGTGCATATGTGGTCATTAAAGCTCCCCAACGGATTTGCGGCCAAAACTCCACACGATTAAAAAACTGCGGTTAAACTAGAATTTTTTCATTAGCATTAAAAAATGCTAAATCAGAAAAATAATGATCCTAATATCTCCACCAAAACTTTTTCGAAATACTAACGCTCTTTTTTCTGGAGAGAGAAGTGGGAACGCAACCGGAAAGATTTACGCAACTGCTCAACGGCGTATGCTTAAACAAAACCAAAGGGTTAAACAAATACGAGACCCACGTGGTACGCGGGTCTCGCAACGTAGTCCAGTGCTATTTGAGCATCTCAGCAGTAAGAACCGGTAGATCTGTCATTGCTGCTTTGAATGTTGC
>CACCQD010000008.1 GCA_902547925.1 uncultured SAR116 cluster alpha proteobacterium
TTGATCTGATGATGAATATTCTGGATTTTCTGGGGCGTTGTCGCTCCCATGACAAGATGCAAACCAAGCGCTGGCGCCGGTTTCCCCGCTCCCTTTTTTGCTATCCGATCAAAGAACTGCAGGGCAAAATCATGCTTGTTCTGGGGTGGTGTGAAGACTAGCCCAGCCTTCTCCATCGCATTCAGGTAAATTGCTGGTGAGCTGACCGCGCTGGCTGTCTCATTTTCCGCCCAGGGCAGGGGATAGGTCAGCGCTCTCTCCTGCATCTGCATCACATCATAAATGACAAACCGGCCACCTGGCCTTATCACGCGCGCAGCCTCGCCGATCAACCGTGTCTTTTCAGAGATGTTCATCCCCACATGGATCATGTAGGCCGCGTCAAATTCATTTTCAGCAAAGGGTAGTGCCAATGCGCTTCCGGTCTGCAGCTTGACCTGACCATCCAGCCCCACCAACCGGCTGAGGTGATTTCCCGTTTCAACAAAGCTTTTCGTCAAATCAATGCCGGTGACAGCACACCCTGTTTCCGCAGCAATGAACCGCGCCGGCCCACCAATGCCGCAGCCAATATCCAGAAGTCTTCCTGCGGCTGGTGGGGTGAGGGCCTCGCTGACAAATCTGGTGGCTTCAACGCCGCCAATATGAAACTTGTCGACTGCACTCAGGTCCTGGGGCGTTGGTTGTGTGAGGCCCGCTTGCCCAAGCCCAGCTAAGATTCGAGAGTACAGATCTGCCTTGTCATAATGGTCAACGATGTCTGCGTCATCGATCATCCCTTTATACGCCTTCGATAATTGTCTGCACACTGGTTGAGGCTGACATGCGGATGGCTTTGGCCTCGGCATATTCGGCGGAGTGGTACCAGTCCTTGGCTGCCTGATAGGAGGGAAAGCGAATTACGACCATGCGGCTGCCATGAGGCTCTCCCTCGTAGCTGACGGATTTACCACCTCTAACCAGAAATTCACCGTCGAAATGTTGGATCGTTGGCAGAACCAGCTTGATATAGTCTGCATAGGTCTCGGGATCAGTCACATTGATTTGCGCAACAATATATCCAAACGCCATTTTTACCTCCTGACAGAAAAATCACGCCAACGGTGCCACAAAAGCACCGAAACGCAAAGAGGCCAGTTGCCCCCGATATCATCGTCTCGATCGCGTGATTTCTGAAGACACGCTTGTGCCTAGCGCGGCCCTTAAGAGGAGGGGTTCAAGCAGAGAAGAAGTTCAAGCAGAGAAGGAGTTCAGGAAAAAACTGCTGCCTATTAGGAACGCAAATCTCACATGAATGAAAAATAGCATAGCGTATTGCCCCAACATCAGTTGAGGCGGCGGGGCGGTGCCCTGTGCTTATTCATCGGCAGCATCAATGAAATCCTTTACCAACTGGTTCACGCTTTTGTCACTGTTTGGCTCATATTTGCAGTCCATCGCCGTTGCGCAGTAATCACCTGGTGAGTTGTAGACGCCATGTACGGTCCTGTTCGCACCCGAATAGACACAGATTTGCTCACCTTTATAGACTTTTTTGCGTGCAAGACGGCAGGTGGTAATTTTGGTGGGTTCGGTAACACCGCGCCACAAATCCTGCATCTTCTTGAAGCCGAGCCCAAAACCGCTTTTCTCGCCGCTGGCATGTGTCGCTGGCGCAGTTGCAAGCGCAAAGCAGATAAACATCATCACAAGATATGATTTTTTGAATAATTTACTCATCCTGCACCTGCCGCATCGGAATAACCGAGGGGAGCGGTGTCTCTTTTTCGAAACCCAAGCGCGCTCATTATTCTTGTTTTTTTAGCGAGTTACGATAAGAACCTATAGTTATATATTTCTTTTGTCTGGTCAGCTAGTACTGCTCAACCGCTCATCCATTCAACACAACCACGGATTTGTCAGATTTGCAAGGTTTCCAGTTTGCCTCGTTCAGGATGCCGAGAACTCTATTCCGCGGCTCTGTCATACAATTTTGTGTAGCCATCGCGTGTTTGGGGCAACTTGATCCCTAGGATGGCGCTGGCCACCTGAGTGCGCAGGATTTGTGCCGTGCCGCCAGCGATCGTAAACATCCGCGCGTCCCGGGTCAGACGTTCCATTGGTAGGTCGCGTGAATAGCCCATCGAGCCATGAATTTGCAGAGCGTCCTGCGTGACTTTGAGCGCAGTTTCCGAGGCCAGCACCTTCGCCTGTGCCGCCGCCAAAATATCGGGAAAGCCATCACCCGCGCCATCTGCAGCATCATGCAGCAATGCGCGCGACGCCTTCAGGCTGATGGACATATCGCTCAGCATCCATTGCAACCCCTGAAATTCGGCAATTGGCCGCCCGAACTGCATTCGGTTCAAGGCATAGTCGCGCGCTTCCTCAAAGGCGCGCTGGGCAATCCCGAGCGCAACTGTGCCAGCCCCAACCCGTTGGGCATTGTAAGCACTCATCAATCCGGCAAATCCCTTTTTCAGGCCGGATGGGGGAATGACTACCATATCCTCTGGTACCTCCATGTCGGTGAAGCTGACATCGGTCTCCGGGATCCCGCGCACCCCCATTGCCGGCGTGCGCCGGCCGATGACAAGGCCCGGCGTCTCGTCAAGAATGGCGATAAAGCCCGCAATACCTTGATTGACGCCATTTCCCATAATCTTGGCAAAAATCAGATGGAATTTGGAGACACCGCCACCGGTTATCCAATGCTTTTTGCCATTGATGATGTATTTATCGCCGTGTTTAACCGCCGTTGTAGTCATTTCGGTGGCGGCGCTGCCCGCATCTGGCTCAGTGATACAGATGGCAGGCTTGTCGCCAGCAAGGACATAAGCGGCGGCAAGGCGTTTTTGTCTGACGGAGCCATATTTCATCACCGCACCAATCGCGCCCATATTTGCCTCGACGGTAATCCGGCCCATGGTCGAGCAGCAGCGCGCCATTTCCTCTATAACGAGAACGGTGTCCATATAGCTCAGTCCGCGGCCGCCATACTCGGTTGGAATCGTCATTCCCATAAAGCCGCCATCACGCAGTTTGGCGATGTTGTCCCACGGATAGTCCTCGTTGCTGTCAGTCGCCGCCGCGGTGGGCTTGAAGGTCGTTTCGGCCAGCTCACGCGCTCCATCCCTCAGCGCTATCTGGTCTTTCGTCAATCTGGTCATGATCTCTCCTTTGCCTCCCATTTCACTAGTTCGGCCAAAATCTCATCATTATGCTCACCGCAGAGTGGTGGCGGCCGTCTGTAACTTACAAGTGTCTTGCTGAATTTGACCGGATTGCCGATCAGATCAACACCTTTGCGTCCCGCCGCAGGATGCGCCATGGTAATCTTCATGTCACGTGCTGCCACTTGATCCGAGGCAAAGACATCCTCAACGTCATGAATGGCCCCAGTCGGGACATTGGCCGCATCAAGCGCCGCGACAAGGGCATCACGCTCCCATGTACCTATCTCCGCCTTCAGCAGGGGGATCAACTGGTCACGATTCTTCAGCCGCATCTGGTTTGTCTGGTATTCTGCGGTTTTGGCCAATTCCGCCCGTCCCAAAATGCTGCAAAAACGCGCAAACTGCGTGTCATTGCCTGCGGCAATGATCAGATGTCCGTCCTTTGTGGCAAAAACCTGATAGGGAACAATGTTTGGGTGTTGATTGCCCATGCGGTGTTGCGGCTCGCCCGAGACCAGATAATTGGTGCCGGAATTGATCAACCAGGAAATCTGGGTATCAACAAGTCCGAGGTCGATATGCTGTCCTTCGCCAGTGGCATCTTTGTGTCGCAACGCCGCCAGAATGGCCGTTGCCGCATACATCCCGCACATCACATCAGCGATGCCAACACCTACCTTCATCGGCTCACCCTCAGGATCGCCTGTCAAGCTCATCATTCCGCCAAAGGCCTGTGCCAGCAAATCATATCCCGGACGGTGTGCATTCGGCCCGGTTTGGCCAAAGCCGGAGATCGAGCAATAGACAATCGCTGGATTGGAGGCGCTCAGACCAGCGTAATCCAGGCCGTATTTGGCAAGCCCCCCGACTTTGAAATTCTGGATCACGACATCGCAATGCCTCGCCAGCCGGTGGATCAACGCCTGCCCATCAGCGACGGTGATATCAACAGCCAAAGAGCGCTTATTGCGGTTGGACGAGAGATAATAGGCGCTTTCACCTGATGCTGTGCCTGCATCATCACCCAGAAAAGGTGGCCCCCAAGACCGCGTGTCATCACCGGTTCCGGGCTTTTCGATTTTGATGACATCGGCGCCATAGTCACCCATCAACTGGGTACAGGTCGGTCCAGCCAGAATCCGCGACAGATCGAGAATACGCAATCCGGATAGCGGGCCGCTGGCCATCATTGTCTCTGTTTCACTCACAACGCTAGTCTCCATCCTGAAGCGCGATCTGCACTACTGTTCCGATCATTATTACAAATCTATCTGGCAACACTGTTGTCGACAATGTTACATTTTGACAGTGCCAACACCATCCAGCCTGTCTTTCAATGATGCAAAATTTGCATCGGGTTGCTAAAAAAATAACCCTTTTCTTCTGCAGTGAGTGTGGACTACGTAAAAAAGCAATGAGAGTTTGAGACAGACATGCGTGTCATTTTTATCAGCGATCTTGATGGCACCTTGCTTGGCCATACTGATTTCAGTTTTGATGAAATCAAGGATGCGATCATCGAGCTAATCGCCGCAGGCATCAGCTTGATCCCTGCGTCAAGCAAAACCAAGCCCGAGATAGAGGATTTTTGCCGGTCGCTTGGCGTTGACCTGCCCTTTATCTGCGAAAATGGCGCAGCGCTGGTGAACAGTCATTTGCTGCACTCGCAGGACAGACAGAACGGTACCGCGGCGGACAGTCATACCCTCGGGCGTGACCCAAAAATTCTGATGGCGGCATGGCGAGACGAGATACCGAAAACCCTGCGTGAGATGTGCGCATTTCTGGATGATATGGAAACCGCCAAGCAGCAGACCATTCTTGCTCTTGAGGGGGAGGCACTTGTCCGGGCGATGGATCGCAGTCATTCAGCGCTTTTCACCTTCCATGCTACGGCGGCGGACTTCGGTGAGTTGCAGGAGCAGGCGGAGAAGGCAGGATTGATGGTGCAGTGTGGTGGGCGTGTTTGCGCGCTCTCGGCGCAGCATGATAAGGCCAGCTATCACCATATGATCAGGCAAACAGTGACAGACGAGGGCAACGCTCCCATTCTTGTTGGTTTTGGTGATGCGCCCAATGATGTAACAATGCTCCAGAGTTGCGACATTGCCTGCGTCATTCCCCGACCTGACGGCCAGCCCCTTATTCTTCCTAAACCACCACAGATGCTGGTTCAGGCAGAGATTGCCGCTCCGCTTGGTTGGCTTGAGAGCGCTAGAGAGGCCCTTGACTTGATTGAACAGAAATACGGTGAGCAAAATGGGTGACGCATATCAGGATGGCATTGTTGCAACACTGCACAATTTCCAGACCAAATCGCTTGATGATATCGAGGCGGAACTCAAACTGTTCTCTGGCTACCGGCCCATGGAGTTGGTGCTTCCCTGCCTGTATTCAGAACTTGAGGGGCCGGCGTTGCGACATATTGTCGGGGAAATCAGCAAGGTAGATTACCTCAATCATGTGATAATCGGGCTGGACCGCGCTGACGGAGCTCAATATCGGGCAGCCCACTCCTTTTTTCAGAGTCTGAAACAACCCTTCTCGCTACTGTGGAATGACGGGCCACGGCTCCAAAACATTCATTCCCAGCTTGTTGAACGCGGCCTTGCGCCGACCGAGCCCGGCAAGGGGCGCAATGTCTGGTATTGTATTGGCTTTGCCAATGCCAGGGGAAAGGCGGAAGCTATCGCGCTGCATGATTGTGATATTCTGACTTATGATCGCTCGTTGCTGGCCAGATTATTCTACCCGATCGCCAATCCGAACTACCAATTTGAATTCTGCAAGGGATATTACGCCCGCGTGGCAGACGGCAAGATGAATGGCCGGGTCTCACGGTTGTTGTTGGCTCCACTTTTAATAGCTATGGAACGTGTGCTCGGCCGTAGTGACTATCTCGATTTTCTGCGAAGTTTTCGCTATCCACTTGCCGGAGAATTTTCTTTCCGGCGGTCGCTGATACCAGAGCTCAGAATTCCCTCTGACTGGGGGCTTGAAGTGGGAATTCTGTCCGAGATGCACCGCAATCAGGCGAGCAACCGCATTTGCCAGGTCAATATTGCGGATACCTACGACCATAAACACCAGCCACTTTCCGAGGATGATCGGAGTGCGGGCCTGTCGCGCATGTCGTCGGATATCTCAAAGGTGCTGATCCGCAAACTTGCGACCAAGGGCCATTGTTTTGGCCATGAGACTTTTCGCACCATCAAAGCTACCTATTTCCGCATCGCGCTCGACATGGTGCGAATCTACCAGACTGATGCCGAGTTGAATGGCCTTTCTTTCGACATTGATGCCGAGGAGCGGGCGGTCGAGCTGTTTGCCGAGAATATCATGCGCGCGGGAGAAGAATTCTATTATTCGCCCATGGAAACGCCGTTTACACCATCGTGGACGAGGGTTCTCTCGGCGGTTCCGGATATTGGCTATCAACTTCGCAAAGCCGTTGAGGCTGACAATCAGGCGCTGTAATGACTGCAGTAGAAAGCAATTACCATGAAGGGTTGATGTACCGGCTTGGGAACATCTATCAGGATGTTGACACTGCCATCCTCGGTGCGATTGCGGACCGCGTGCTTGCGCGTCTCGATGGTGCGTCAACTCCCGGCATTGAAGCCGCGTCACTGTGGGATGAGTCCAGTTGCCTGTTGATCAGCTACGCCGACAGCATTACCGATGGCCGCAAATCACCTCTTGTCTGTCTTGGCGAATTTGTGGAAACGCATTTGGATGATGTCATTGACAGTGTGCATATCCTGCCATTTTTCCCCTCTACCGGAGATGATGGTTTCTCGGTGATGGATTACCGGGCCGTTGACCCACGACTTGGCTCTTGGAGTGATCTGACAAACATGTCGTCGTCGCGAAAGATCATGGCCGATGTCATTTTGAACCACGGCTCCAGATCCAGCGCATGGTTCAGACAGTTTGTTGATGGTGAGGCACCTGGTAGTGGCTATTTCTTGTCGGTTGATGATGATTTCGATGTTTCGCAGGTCATCCGCCCGCGTGAACATGCCCTGCTGCAACCGGTGACAACGGTCGGAGGGGAAAAGAAAGTTTGGTGTACCTTCAGCGAGGACCAGGTTGATTTTGATTTTTCCAATCCGCTCCTGCTCGAGGAATTCATCGGCATTATTCTCGATTTTATTGATCACGGTGTTCGTATTCTGCGCCTCGATGCGGTGGGTTTTTTGTGGAAGGAAACCGGAACCACCTGTCTCAATCTGCGCCAGACACATGCAATCATCCAGCTGATCCGCTACATCGCCGATATTTATGATGATGAGACCGTCGTCGTCACCGAGACCAACCTGCCAAATCAGGAGAATCTGAGCTATTTCGGTAATGGCAATGAGGCCCACTGGATTTATAATTTTTCGCTGCCACCTTTGATCCTTTACTCGTTGCTTTTCGCGGATTCCAGCATTTTGCGGCGCTGGAGCATGAGCATGCCACCGGCCCTGATGGGGACCAGCTACCTCAATTTTCTCTCCTCGCATGATGGATTTGGTATGCGACCGACCGAGGGCTTGCTTGATGAGACGCAGCGCAAGCGCCTGTTTGATCGGTTGGAAGCGAATGGTAGCCTGTTTTCGCACCGCACCAAAGCCGATGGAACAACAAGCGTCTATGAAGCTAACACGACGTTGTTCAGTGCGCTGGAAAAAAGTGATGGTGACCCAACCGGCGCGCTGATTTCGGCACGATTTGTGGCTGCTTATGCGCTTATGTTTGGTCTGGAGGGGATTCCCGCGATTTACTTCAACAGTCTTATCTCCGCGCAAAATCACACCGACGGTGTTACCCGGTCGGGCATGAAGCGGGGGATCAACCGGCAGAAATTTGAAAAAGACTGGCTTGATGACAAGCTCTCAGATCCGATGAGCCGGGAGAGTGTCGGTCTTAAGACACTGAGAAACCTTCTGACGATCCGCAAACAGCAACCGGCGTTTCATCCCAATGCAACGCAATTCACCCTTCAGTTGGGGGATGAACTTTTTGGCGTTTGGCGGCAAAGCCATGATCGCAAGCAAAGCATTTTCGCGATCACCAATTTGTGTGCCAGCGAGCAGGCGCTTGATCTCTCCGCGATCAATCTGATCGACACGGAAAATTGGCATGATCTGATAACAAAACAACAGATTGAAAGTAGGGGAGGATATCTAACGATGTCTCCCTATCAGACCGTCTGGATTACGAATCACGCGGTGCCTGCATCGCGGTGAGCATGCGCGCGGCACGCTTTTTAATACATCCTCAGGCAGCCCAGATGGTCGGCCAAATCTTCAACAGAATCTGTAATAATGGTCCAGTCGCTCGTGGCGGCGAAATCAACACTCTGGTCGATGCCATATTCTGTCGGCCGATTGATATAGGCAGTCCGCATACCCTCATTGCGCGCCGCCGCGAGATCATCATTATGCGCCGCAGCCATCATCACTTGTTCGGGCTCAAGGTGAAGAAGGCGTATCGCGTTCTGATAAACCGCCGGGTCGCGTTTGAACGCGCGGTGCATGTCGCTGGAGAAAATGAAATCCCATGGGATGCCGGCGCGCTTTGCCATTGTCGCCAACAACATCAGAGAGCCGTTTGATAAGGGCGAAATCATGAATTTGGACTTGATGCGGGTCAGGCCAGGCAGGCTGTCGGGCCATGGGTTCAGCCGGTGCCATGCCAGATTGAGATGAGCACGCTCATCCTCGTCAAGCATGGAAAGACCAAATTCCGGCAAAATCTCATCCAGCCTTTTGCGATGAATTAAATCGATGGACACAAATGCCTCTTTGCCTGCTGTTACGCGTGCCATACCCGGGGCATATCCTGCGCGCCACGCTCTTGCGAATGCGTCGCCGTCAAAATCGATCACTCCTTTGGAACGGGCCAGTTCCTTGCCTTCCTTGGCAATCGATGAGCGCCAATCCACAATCGTTCCAAATGTGTCAAAAAGAACTACTTTGATCACTTAATTCTCCGTTTTTAGCCAATAATAGGTGTTTTGCCCGCACTAGCCTGGCAGCCATCATGTTACGCATGTTTTTCGTATCCTGCCATTGGTCAGTGCTTCTTTTACGTCTGCACCGTCGGCAATAATGACTTTCACCTGTGGTGGGTGATGGCGCCTACTCTATTTTGGGTGACATTTACACAGGTAATTTATCCGGTTTGATTTATCGGGTGCAGTTCATGGTAGGGCCATGCCCGCCACCAGCCAGTATTGCCTCGATCGCTTAATTGAGGAATACAGCTAAGACAACGGGCGAACGTCCGTGATGAGCCACTTCATCAAAACCTTCACAGGGCCAGGAATTTCTCGTTCACCTGATTCCCACCTGCGCACAGTGCGACCACTTTTTACTTGCAGCACATTTGCCAACTTTTCCTGTGAAAGTCCTATCTTTTTTCGCCAATCGCGGAGCAGAGAGGGGGTGAGTTCAGTAACAATGCCGTCCTCATCAACGCAGTCAATCCCAAGTTCACGACACAAGTCGTGAATTTCATCGATGCGTTCTTGATCAACAACATTTGCACAGCCTTGGCGCCAAGTATTCAGGGTCATGCGACCATCTGCATGGACCTCTCGAATGACAACAGGGGCAACTTCGCGCTTGTGGCCGTCCTCCGGTTCCCAGACATCAATCGCTAGCCGACTGGCATTCCCGTACATATGGCAGATTTGAGTACCCTTCTCGACAAAATCCCAAGTTCGGGCAAACAGGTTTAGCAGGAACTCATCCATCTGAACCGATGTCATTCGTATGGCTGGATGAGGCGCCAACAGGTTGTTATGATCTGTCTCACGGTAAAATTGTGACCTTGAGTGGTAGCTAAAGTTGGTCATGTGACTGCATCCTTACAAAAATTCGCAACACGTCAGGATAGGGCCATGTGTCCTAAAAATCAACTTGAAAGGGACATATGGCCCTTATTTTACCTGCCGAACCCAAATGAGCTAGTCGGTCAAGTCGGCCTTTTTGGCCTGTTGAACCTGTTTGACTGATTGACTGTGTTCATGTTATGTTCTAATCTGCAGACAAGAGGTAATTCAAATGATAAAGAACGACAGCTCGGACTACGGGCCACAGATGCGCTTGTCCCAAGAGATAGACGAGCAGAAATATCGGCAGACCGGTGAAGACTTTTACTCGAAGTGCGTTCGCATTGCGGATGCGCTGAAAGATGACGCTGACCACTTCGAAAATTTCAAAGACGCATTGCGTCACATGCGCTTCCTCCCAGCTGGTCGTGTGCAAAACGCCATGGGAGCAGCTCGCCAGACAACAGCCTACAATTGTTTTGTCTCCGGCACGATCGAGGACAGCATGGACAGCATTATGACCAGGGCCACTCAGGCAGCTGAGACGATGCGTAGGGGAGGCGGCATTGGTTACGACTTTAGTCGCATCCGTCCGCGAGGTGACCTAATCAAAAGCCTGGAGAGTCGCTCCAGTGGCCCTGTGAGCTTCATGGGCATCTTTGACAGCGTATGCCAGACAATTGCCTCGAGCGGCCACCGTAGAGGCGCACAGATGGGTGTGTTGCGGATCGATCACCCCGACATCGAGCAATTTATCAGTGTCAAACACAACTCAGATAAGTTGACTGGCTTCAATGTCTCGGTCGGTGTGACCGATGAGTTCATGCTGCATCTGCAAGACAAAAAGCCATTCTCACTGCGCTACGAAGGCACAGTGTACAAGGAAGTTGATCCAGTGGTCCTTTGGGACATGATCATGAGGTCAACCTGGGACTGGGCTGAGCCTGGTGTCCTGTTCATCGACCGGATCAACGAGATGAACAATCTTTACTACTGTGAGGACATCGAGGCGACCAACCCATGCGGTGAGCAGCCTTTGCCAGCTTACGGTGCATGTTTGCTGGGGTCGTTTAACCTGCCGAAATACATCGTTGAGGGCAAATTTGACGTTGCGCAGTACAAGACAGACATAGCTGTTACCGTAAGAGCCATGGACAATGTGATCGACCGGACCATCTACCCACTGGCAGAACAGAAGTGGGAAGCAATTCAGAAGAGACGCATGGGCCTGGGAGTGACCGGTCTAGCAAATGCCGGTGAAATGCTCGGCTACCCATACGCATCGGACAAATTCATGGCCTGGGCGAAGTCTGTTCTCTCAATGCTGCGCGACTATTGCTACAAAGCAAGTGCCGAGCTGGCTAAAGAGAAAGGACCGTTTCCGCTGTGGGATTGGGAGAAGTACAGCAAAGGTAGGTTCATCCAGACGCTGCCTCAGGAACTCCAGGATACGATCCAGACGACCGGAATCCGCAACAGCCATCTGACATCAATCGCACCTACTGGCACGATCAGTCTGACAGCTGACAACACCAGCTCAGGCATCGAGCCACCATTCGCTCTGTTCTACGACAGGACAATCGAAGGGTTCGACGGTCAATCGATAGAGCTTGTCGAGGATTACGCTTACTCGAAAGGCTGGCTAGGTCGTACAGCCAATGAAATCACTGCGGACGAACACCTGGCGGTGCTGACACTGGCCTCGCAGCTGGTCGACAGCGCGGTGAGTAAGACGTGCAACGTGGGTGATGATGTCACCTACGATGAGTTCAAGCAGCTGTACTTCAAAGCCTGGAAGAGTGGCTGCAAAGGCATAACGACGTTTAGAGCGGCTGGCAAGCGATACGGAATCCTAAATGAGGTGAAACCGGACAACGACAACGAGCCAACGGCAGAAGCCTGTTTTATCAATAGTGAAACCGGGAAGAAGGAGTGTGACTAATGACAACGACGCCAAATTGTTGCGGTCAAAAGATGACCCAAAAGCGGATGGATTTCTACTCATGCCAGCTTTGTAACGGTGAGGCCATCTGGTCCGCCGAGTACAACTGTTGGGAGTATGAGTGTCCGCACTCCCTCGACCCGAATTTTGGATACGGAAGGAGACTTGATGAGAGGACAAATGTTGAAGGCTTTACAGCCTCACGCGAAAGCGAGCATCGAGCTGCATAAAGCGAGCAACGAGATATACCTGGCCAACCCTGGAGGGATTGGTGAAAACTCGGACACCCTCAAGGCTGTCCAAACTGAGCTAGACAAGATGTCTGTTCACTCTGACCGGCTCGAGTAGCTCGATTATCTGGTGAACAGCAAGTAGATTACTGTCATGTTGATAATCAGGTGTAATCATATTGGTCGATAAGAATGCCTCGATAACCAATCGTCACATTTTCAGTTTTCTGCTTCAACTCTATTTCTATGTCCTTCCATATGGGAAGACATCCATCCATGGCCTCTTTGTCTCGGTATTCAAAAACATAAGCCAACTGGTGTTGGCCCTTTCGATTCCAAACTCTTGTGCATGAGTAGCGTGTCAGCCCAGCTTCCTTGAACCGAGGCATGAATTGGCCCTTTACAGCATCCCAGCGGTGTATGCTTAAGTCTAACTCATTTTCTGTTTTAAACGTTTGGACAGTTATGTTCATCAGCATTTGAGAGTCTCCAGATCATCAAGGCGAGCTAATCATGGCACTTTTCGGCTTCAGTAAAATCGTACAGTACAATCCCCCGATTTGGATTAATCTTGGGAGCAAATTGAGGAACATCTTTTATCAAGTCAGACATGTAATCTTTCCAGATGGCATCACACTTAGCGAACGCATCTTGGTCTCGGTATTCTAACCAATTTCCAATGGTAAACTTATTCTTGTTGAAAATTCTGGTCACATAGAATTTAGTCATGCCAGCCGCTCGCAATTTGCCTGCATGAGCCTCGTAACGTTGCTCAACGAGGTAAAGAAAACCTCTCATTTCACTTTCGTTCGGAAAGTCTAGAGTTGTGAAGCTAGTAATAACAGCTTGAGACATTTCTGCTCCTACAAGTTCAACCTTTATTTTTTGATAGCCTCACTGGCTAATCCCATTGGGGCTTTTTTTCATCGGCCGAAATGCCAGGCTCTCTTTCTTTGCCTTCCGCTCAGACTGCAACCTGGCCAATTCTTCCTTCAAAGACGTGACATCGTCGTTTGCATTTTGCGCTGCAAGCAAGCGTTGTTCGACATCAATCATCCGACGGGTAACTTCATCGATTTCGGATTGCACCTTTGAATTGCTATTTTCAGCATGAATTTCCATGTACCGTCTGGCGTAGTAACTATATCGGCCCTCATCAGGCAGTGCATCGCTTGGGATGGAGGGCCACTTAATCCCTGGCTTCTGCTCAGGTGAGACTAGGTAGAGACCCATCTTTGCTTCTGTCTTTTTTGCCTCGGTATCTGTCATTCAATTTTACCTGTTGGGTTATCTCATGCTATGAATAGAGGTAGTGGTTTCCCCCGTCTCTGCGGTAGCAGAAACGAGGGTTAAAAACCATTAGGCTGCTTTAGTTGCCTTTTCAGCCTGACGTGCTTGATAAGCGGCGAGTCTTTTCTGATAATCATCTTCTGAGAGACCGTGCCAGCCAATACATTTGCCGCTAGGCGAGCGACCGCATCCACACTTGTTTGCCTCAGCCATAAAATAGCTCCCTTATTTACAATGACCCCTGGTTGAACTCCCTGAAGTGGCGTCAAATACGGGAATTGCAATGGAGGCAAACAATGTTTTCCACTGAACAGAAAAATCCATGTAAAAGAAAAAGACCAGTGCCATCAAGCAATCTGGTGCACATTGGCCATTCCTAGCCAGGTAACACCTGGGTCATAGGGTATAGGGCCGCGCCTCCCTTCTGCAGGGAGACATGTGCGGCACCCGTGCAGAGAACATAATGATTTTGCTGCATATAAGCAACTTTTGACGGGTTCCACCCATGAGAAACCTAAAGGGCCGAACGCTCGCTATGCAGCGGCATTGGTATCAATCAAAAGCAAACGATAGGTAGCGCTATGTCCAAGTGGCTAATGCGTTTCTACATCGCACTGCTTGCTGCTTATTTATCGTCACCGCAACCCACACGGTGTGTGATTGTTTGAGCTATAACAAAAGCCAACTCATGAATCCAATCAAAAAACCACCAAGCATGAACATCCAGAGATAAATTAGGATGTTGGCAAGTTGTTGCTGCCGAAGTTTGCCATCACCAAAAATCCAGAAAAGGCTTACACCAACCACCAATAGCAAACATCACGACAAATGTTTCAATCACACTATTGACGTCTCTGTTAGTCGACTAAGGTCACCAGGGTCACACCAGCTGCAATGGCCATTAAGAGCATGGGTGTCCATCGTCGTCTTTTTCTTATGTTTGCTGAGGTCGTCATTGCGTTCATCGCGTGGATGCGAGAAAAGTCGATCATAGTGTCTCCTGCCTTTTGTTAACGGAGGCTAGTGGCGAACTCCGGAACACATATTGTTCCACCCTGAACGCAGGTTGGCTAGCGATAATGACTCGCAATGATGTCCCGATTTGCATCGAAGAAATCCGACCCCATCCCAATAAATTTCTGACAAATGGCCTAATATCTGACAACCGGGCATCGATATCCTAGTGAGGCTAGATCACTCGGACACCTCGATCCAACGATTTCAGTTACTTACATGGATAAACGATTAGATTGGTTCCTTATTGATCGAAATCGACCCCCTGGGTGTCAAATCAGCCTCGATTTCAAAAATCCGCTACAGGTCGATCGTTGTTGTTGGAGTTAAACAAGGACGCAATCAGCAAGCAAAATAGCGCAGCTATGGTTGAGCAGCTGGCGACAATGTCTCAGCAGCGTCAAAAAATCATTGCTCGCAACTTTGCTAACCAGTTTGTGAAACCGCTATTCCATGAAATCTATCGCCTGGTCGTCGAAAATGAAGACCAGGAAAAGATTGTCGAGTTGGCCGGATCATAAGTTGTTATCGATCCCAGAACCTGAACAGAACAGCGTGACGTGATGGTTCAACCGCGGTTTGCCTATGGCGAAAAGGAGCAGGAGGCAGCCAAGCTACTGCAAATGCATACCTGTTTAGCCAAGATCCGTCACTTGCGACTATATACGGCCTTCAGAACAGATATCTGATGCTGAAATCGATCCTCGAGCAGCAGGGTATATTGAATGTCGAATAATATTTGATGCCCCTAGACCAGCCACCACCTCAACAGCCGGATCCTGCATAAGAGATGCAGCAACAACTGGCTATTAAGCAGTTGGAGCTGCAGGAGCGTCAGATTGCGGTCGCTGAGATGAAAGCTCAGACCGATGCCCAACAAGCAGCAGCCGAGATCGAAATGGATGCAACTAAGGCTGAAGCCAGCCATGCACTTCAGTCCGACAACCAGGATTTGAAAGAAGCACAATTCGAACACAAGGTCCGCATCGATGAAAGCGAGTTAGCTATTTTGAAGCGCACTGATGATGTCCGTGGGATTGCATCTCCCACGGGTTAACATCATTCGAAAGTAGTACAACTATAGATTCTTTCTCAGGGCCACCCTCCCTTCGAAACTTTTTTCACGACAATGTTGCAGTGAATTAATCTGTAGTTTTGATGCCTAAGTAAAACTCAATAATTTGGAAAGATTGGGATATTGTGGGTGTTGCGTGGCTGCCTCTGACCTCACCCTCAAGAAGTGCAGATTTAGGGACCGACCTCATATTGTTTCGAGCAAATCTGAAGGTTGGATATACAAAAAGCACGGCCACAAAAAATAAGATGCGTTTCATAAATCCTCCAAAGCCTGTTCCTATACCTCAACAATACAACTGGAAGATGACTTTGGATTTTAAAAAGAAGGGCCGCCGAAGCGACCCTCAGTTTAGGGAGGAATTATGAATGTCAAATAGTCGGCAAATCATTAACACTCCCTCATTAAAGCAAGGGTCGTGCCAAACTGTGGCAATCTTGTGAAATCAAAAAAGGGCCACCGTAGATTTGGCTATACGGTGGCCCAGTTCCGTCGGGTTTATCATCCCCGACTAAGGGAGAAACAAGGGTGGCTGAATCCCCCTGCTTCAATGCGTAAGAGAAAGATTCAAGTATGAATCGTAACTTACTGAACTGACTCGCAATTATCGTGCCAAAACCAAAGAAAACATTAACCTCAAGTAAAATATTAAATTTTTGTTTCAACTATATTGAAAATACTATATTTAAATTTTAAAATTGCAAATTTGAGGAGTGGAGTATTCGTTGCCATGATTAAGGTTATAAAAAGAGGCTTTAACAGAATTAGAAGGGTTAAAGCTCAGCTACTTTGTCTTTTCTCAAATGATGGCGAGAGTTGTTACCTAAGAAGACCCAAGTCAATAGTGACCATCATCTAGTACAATCATGGGTGATATTCACTACTACTTCTACTCTTCAACAAAAGGCAACCAAAGTAACTAAGGCTTGAGAAGACTAGCTTATACCAGAAACCATAAGCCGACTTGTACCTATGGCCCTATGGCGCTGTGGTTAATAAAGTAGACGAAATTCCTAAGGCTACCACCTTCGTTAACGACCACAGTAATAACTTAATCTTAGGTACTATAGTAACTAAAGGGGGGAATAGGTGGACGATAATTTGCTCATTGTCGTTAATGTCGTCTCTTTCGTCCCATTTCGAGTGATGTACATTAGGTAATCTTGGCTGCTCTAGTCGATGATTGCAAAATCACGTTTTAAGAGTCACTGAAGCCTCTTTGGGGCGTGTCTGCTATCTTGTATATCGAAGGTGCTTACCCCCGCTCAGCGACTCTCAAATCGCCGTTAAACGCTATCTAAGAATATGATGATAGGGGTGTGTTGTTGCTTCACGGAAAACTCTCGAAGAGACTCAAGTTTATAAGCATATTTTTGAGGAAAAGTCAATGCCTTGCTCCAATAATTTTATTTGTTGACAATGGCTTACTTCTTAGCAGCTGATTTTAGATATAGTTTCCATTTTCTGTGCCATCGACGTTCCACCTGAGTATAACCCATAAGTCATTGTCTGCTTCTCATGCCCTAAAATGTCCGCAGCAACGCCCTCGATGACTCCCGCCTGTTCCAGATTCGTTGTTACCGTCTTGCGGAGGCTGTGGAATACCAGCTCAGGGCCGAATCCCAGTTCCTTTTTGAGGCGACCAAACCGCTTTGATAGACCAGGTGAACGCTGGTCGTACTGGTTCTTAGCTTTCGACGATATTAGGAATCTGTCACCGCTCTCCTCGATTAGCCTGTTGACCACTGGGACAATGGCTGGATGAAGAGGCACAAACCCCACCCCAGCCTGTGTCCTAGACTGTCTGATACGCAATGCCCTGTGGTTGTCCTCCAAGACTGCGTCCTCCGCCCTAAGGCTACACAGATCCTCTATTCTAGCTCCTGTGTATAAAGAAAGCTGGGTGAGGTCGGATAACACACTGTCCTTGCCAGCAGAGACAGCCTTCATTAGCTCAAGACACTCGGCATTGCTAAAGCCGTGCCTGACTATGGACTTGCCTTCTCCAGTCTTGCGAATTGTATGGCCAGCAAAAGGTGATGGGTCACTAACGACCTGCATGGAGAGCAGGTAGGTCCAGAAAGAGTTAAGAGAACCCAAGCGTCTTTTGACCGACTTTGCACCAACATCCTCTGGCGAGGAACGCCTTAACCACTCACCTACAAGCTTGGCATCTGGGATAAGGGCTGTTTCCTCCTTGTGGAAGGCAACAACATCTCTTCGCATCTGGTCCACGGTCTTGCTTTTGAGGCTACCCATCCGTCTACATACTCTTCCAGCATAATTATCTGGCCTGAGGCGATGCCGTAGAAAGTTTTTGCTGTCTCGTTGAGATGAGTGTCTTCCACCTCGTGAAAGTCTCTGCCTCCCAGAATGATATCCTCCATCTCATCCTCGATTATGACGCCCTTGATGAATTCATCTTCATCATTTTTCTGCCCGTCTTTATCTAATGCTTTCTCGAGAGCCTTTGCACGGGCCATGACGCAATCTTGTTTGGCCTCTTCAATCAGCTTTTTCCATTTGAGAACCAGAGGGGCTGCAAGAAGCTCAGCTTCCTTGCGGTTTGAAGTGCCAAGGTATTTCTTGAACTCGTTCTTTCCAAAAATGGCACGTAGCTTTTTTGGGATAACAAGACGTGCTGAATAGGTTTGGCCCCTGCGCACCACAAAGCTCATCGACCACGACCTCATTTATACTCATTTGGTACAAACCTTGGTACAAAATAGACCGAAGCCATTTCCAAAAGTACAATGAAATCAATATATAGGAAAGACGTAAATTAATGGCGGAGAGGGTGGGATTCGAACCCACGAAGGGCTCGCACCCTTGCCGGTTTTCAAGACCGGTGCATTCAACCGCTCTGCCACCTCTCCAATGCTCATTATTGAACGGTATCCGGTGTCTACCGAAACCTGTGGTGAAGGTCAATACCTCTGCACTCAATTTAATTATGCCAAAGAAATCTCAAGGATTTTCAGCGAAGAAATCAATTCCTGGCGGGCTGCAATCCATCGTTACCCATGTCAGTGCCATGCTTGACCGTCACTGACACCAAAAGGTTAGGCAAGGGTCATACAGGCGGCGCGCATCTCCTCTAGCGCGGCAGTGAGCGATCCGTTGAAATCAATCGCTCAGCAGCTGGCGAGGCGGGCCTCCAAAGGAAAACTCTGAGCAGCACCATCAATCGTTGACCACGCCACACAAAAATTAGTCGCCAATCCTGCCATGGTCAGGTGAGTACATCCAACCTCACGCAAATATTCTGCAAGTCCTGTCTGCGTTACTTTGTCATTCTCAAAAAAGGCGGAATAGGAATCAACCTCCGGGTTCATCCCCTTGCGGATGATTGCAGACGCCAGAGATGTGTCGGGGCCCGCGTGAAAGGCGGTGACTTCACTGCCTTGAATACAATGATCTGGCAATAGAGCCTGAGGCCCATAGGGCATTTCGACCATTTCCAGTGGCGTCTTTCCCGGATGTGACGAGGCAAAGCTGCTATGGGCGGCTAGATGCCAATCCTGCGTCAGCATTACAAGATGATGAGCGGACATCATGTCATTGATTGATGACATGATGGTATCGCCATCCTCCAATGCCCATGCCCCGCCGGGACAGAAATCATTCCGGGGGTCAATTACATCGAGACAATTCATTCCGTCTTCCTTGCTGTTATCATGTTGTTATTTCGCTAAGGGACAATGCTAGCGTCTTTTTGGCATCAAACAAAGCCGCACCGCAAGTCCGGTCACGCCCCGTGAAGCGCCCGGCAACGAATGGTCGTGTGATATCATGGCAAAAACCGTCCGGCCAAAGTTCACCTTTTCGCGTTTTTGGCAACTGTGGTACATTTAGAAAATATGGAGTCTGCGGCCTCTGTGGTAAACATACCTATCTCCCGTTCAAGATTGTATGGTCCTTTGTTGCGGCTCCATGTTTGCCTCCGTATCCGGGCGCTATGCAAAAGTCTTTTCAAACTGCACAGCGTTGTGTGATGACGTTGCACGCCATAGGGTTAAGGTAGCGTCATTTAAGGCCCTCGCCATTACCGGCGGGTGCAGGGTAACAATTTACACCAAATAAGGTTGTGTCGATGAGTGTTTCATATTTATTCCAATTTTTCAGGTTTGTAGGGGGGTGCGTTGGTCGCTGGTCAGTTTTCAGTCTGCTCAGCACCGTGATGATGGTCGCTGCATCTCTTGCCCACGCCCAGGAATATGGTGGGCGCACAGCATCGGTGGAAACAGCGCAGGCAAAACAGGAAGTGCTCTCACGTTTTACCGACGTACAGGGCCGCATGGTTTCTGGCAATTCCTCAGCTATCACTGCCGTGACCAACGGTGTTGTTAACCTGGCGACATTGCGGATTGGCGATATGGTGGAGCAGGGACAGCTGATCGCCACGCAGGACAGCAAACCACTCCGTCGTCAGCTGGCGCTGCTTGAAATAAGGGTGGCAGATGCAAAGATTCGCCTTGCCGAGGCCACGCAGAGCGATCGCGATGAGACTGATCGGCAACAGCGTCAGCGTGAAAATCTACGCTTGCGCCTCACAGAAGCGAATGCCCGCATTAACGAGCTTGAGGCCGATTTGCGCCATGAGGCTGATCAGTTGGCTGTGAATAAACAGCAATTGGAACTGCTTGAGGGTAAAGCGAAGCGGGCGCAGAATTTGGCTGACCGCAACACACTGCCAAGCGAGGCCGCGGAAACCGCGCTGGGTGCCAGTTTGAACGCCCGTCAACAGATGCTCGCTCGTGAGGCAACAATCACTGGAAAAAGGGCGCAACTCGCCAACGCTCGGTCTGCTGTTGCGCGAACACGATTGGAAATTGACCAGCTTTTGCGCGATATCGCCTCCCCGGACGGGTTTACAATCGCAAGAATTGAGGCTGAGATTCGCCAGTTTGAGTTAGATATAACGGATCTGCGCGCTGATATCCGCGAAACAAATCTTGTTGCACCGCGTGATGGCCAGTTGATTTTTTTGGCAGAGCTTCAACAGGGTTACAGCCGCAAAGGTGACGTCATTGCCCGCGTGTTGGCAATGGACGAATTCGAGGTCGAGGCTGAGATTCCCGTTGCCTATATGGGATTTGTCGGCGCTGCCGATAACATTCGGTCATTCGACCTCGAAGGCCAAATGATTATGCTGAAACCAAGAGCCGTCCTGCCGGTGCAAAATGCGCGCACCGGAACGCAGACTGTGCGGTTTAGGATCAAGGGTGATCTTGCCCCCGCGGCACGCGCAGATAATGCGGTCATTGTGCTGAAAGTGCCAACCTCGAGCCCGGCACCGGTTGTCACGGTGCTGAAAGACGCTGTACTGCCGGTTGTCGGCGGGCACATAGTGTATGTCGCCGAGGAGGGCATTGCTATCAAGAAACGTATCCGGCTTGGTGATGCCTTCGGCGATAGTTTTGTCGTCCTGCAGGGGCTGGAGGCGGGGGCTGATGTAATTGTCCGTGGTAATGAGGCGCTGAACGATGGCAAGAAAATCAAGATTGGGGGCGCACCTGTCGTTAAAAAACCCACGGGTCCGGGAGGGGAGGTATGGAGTTTGAACTGGACAACAAGCCGGGGACCGGCGTCAGCCAATTTGGTGCTTGGCACTGAAAAATCGCTGTTCAATGACGAGGAAATCTCCGTCGTGCGCGCCGGTGAAGATATCAACTTCATCGGCAAGCTGTTCCTGCCATTCGGTGTTCTCGACCTCGATTTCAACGGCACCATTGAGGGCAACAATATGGCGGGCGAGGTCACGCTGCGTGGTCTGCCCGGGGGGCGTGAGCCGACGCTTGATTTCACCGGCAAAAAGGACCCCGGTACAAAGGATGCTGACTGATGGGTGGGTTGATCAAAACGGCCATCGAACGTCCGGTTGCCATTCTTGCGCTGGTGCTGCTGACGGTGCTGTTCGGCATTGTCGCACTTCGTAACATCCCGATCCAGATGAGCCCAGACATTGAAAAGCCTATATTGCAGGTGCGGGTCAATTGGCCCGGCGCATCACCTGAGGATGTTGATCGGGAAGTCGTTGCCCGGCTGGAACGTGAGCTTGCTTCGCTGAACGGGCTCGAGGAAATGGCTTCGCAGTCATCGCGCGGCCGGGCCAGGGTCACACTAACTTACAATGTCTCGCAGGATATGGATAAAGCACTGGTGCTGTTGCTCAGCAAGCTGTCATCGGTCAGCAATCTTCCCACTGATGCCAAGACGCCAGAAGTGCGCACCTCCAATTCAGATGATAGTCCGATCGCGCGTATGGCCCTGATCTCAACCATTGCGGAGGCAAATGATCTCGAGGGTCTGGGCAATTTCCTTGAGTCCGACATCATCGAACCGCTTGGCCGTGTTGACGGCGTTGCTGAGGTCACGGTGTATGGCGGCGGTAACCGCGAGATGCGTATTTTCATTGATCCTGAGAAGCTGGTGCGATACCGCTTGACGTTGACTGAGGTTATCGACGCCCTGCGTTCGTCCTCGACAATGATGAGTGTTGGCGTCGTAAATGAGGGAAAGCGGACCTACGCAGTGCGGGCGGAGGCGGTGAATTACACACCTCAGACGGCGGGGCGGATTGTGCTCAGAACCGATCTCTCTGAAACCGGAACGTTGGTTCCTTTGCTTCTCTCCGATGTTGCGACGATCAAGCTACAGGTTCAGGAACGCACCAGCTTTCGCCGTTTTATGGGTAAAGATACCATTATAATCAATGCTTTGCGTGCACAAGGTACAAATGTGGTTGAAACAATGAAGGCGCTTGCGCTTGTCGTTGATGATCTCAATGCGACAACCCTGGCGGCGCGTGATCTTGATCTTTCCATTGTATATGATGAGACAAAATATATTTCCTCCGCAATTGACCTGGTCCAGCAGAACATATGGTTTGGTGGTGTTCTGGCGCTTATGGTTTTGTTACTGTTTTTGCGGTCTGCCCTGCCGACAATCATTGTTTTTGCGGCAATCCCAGTCTCGGTTATTGGCACCTTCGTCGCCATTGCTGGGCTGGGGCTGTCAATCAATGTGATTTCTCTTGCTGGGCTTGCCTTTGCTGTTGGCATGGTTGTCGATGCCTCGATCGTAAGTTTGGAGAATATCTTTCGCCTGCGGCAACGCGGGCTGAGTGCCGAGAATGCCGCTTACCATGGTGCAAGACAGGTTTGGGCGCCCATTTTGGGGTCCGCTCTGACGACGGTGATCGTTTTTATTCCTGTATTGATGCTGCAACTCCCTGTCGGTCAGTTGTTCCGCGACATCGGCATCGCCATTTCGGTGGCGGTGTTGATATCGGTTGTCGTTTCTGTGACGGTGATCCCGGCTCTGGCATCGCGTCTGTTGCAGGGCAGGGCTGACCGCTTTGGCGTACTGTTGCCGATCCCCGGACTTGACAATTTGACTCGTGGCTTTGCGGCTCTGATCCTACGCTACGCGACCTTTGCGGTGCGCCGCCGGGTGGTTGGACTTGTTGTCGTTGGCGTGGTTCTGGCGGGTGCTGCTGGATTTTCCTATCGCTTCATGCCACAGCTTGATTATCTGCCAGACGGCAACGCCAACTTTGTTTTTGGCCGGATTTTTGTTCCTCCGGGCTACTCAATGAAAGAGACCATGAGGATCGCCGAAAAAATGGAGACGGCGGCGCGTCCCCTTTGGGAAGGTGAGGCCCCTGCAGACGGCCCTCCGGCCATTGAGCGCTTTTTCTTTGTGGCTTTTTCGGGTGGTGCTTTTGTGGGTGCGTCAGCGGTTGAACCATCGCGTGTCGCCGGTCTGCAGAGCGTTTTAATGACGCCGATCTTCTCTGAACCGGGGGCTGGTGCGTTCGTGCGTCAGTCGTCGCTGTTTGGACGCTCTGTAGGCGGGTCTCGGTCAATTCGGCTGGATGTATCTGGGCCGGACCGCGGTACCATCCTGCCCATTGCCTATCGTCTCAATGAAGCGTTGTCGGACCGTTTTTCGCGGCGGGAGGGAAACCAGATCCGTGCTATCCCAAGTCTCGATAGCGGTGCCCCGCAAATCAGAATTTCTCCCGATCTGATGGCGCTGGCACGTGCTGGCGTTTCGGTACGTGAACTGGCATCCACCGTCGACGTTTTCAATGACGGTGCCAATGTGATCCAGATTCCGATCCAGGGTGAGTTGATCGACATGGTGTTGTCCGGCAAGGATGCGCGCAATCTGACAGCGGCGGCTCTATCAGATATTCCATTGGTGACGAGAGCTGGCAATATTCTGCGTCTTGACCAGCTTGCCACTTTGGAAATCATTAACGCGCCCGAACAGATAAGACGCCTTGGTGGCCGCCAGTCATTATCGCTGCAACTGCGGCCGAATGAGGCAGTACCACTTGAACAGGCAGTGCAAGTTATTGAGGATGAAATTCTGGTCGACCTGCGTGCCGATGCGTCCGCCGCCGGCGTTACCATAGCTATCAAGGGCGCTGCCAGTGCGCTTGAGGAAACATGGACGGCCATGCAGTCCAATGTAGCCATCGCCATTATGGTGATTTTCCTGCTTCTTGTCGTGCTACTGCGAAATTTTGTTTTGCCGGTGATAATTCTGCTGGCAGTGCCAGTTGCGGCGGCAGGCGGTATTGGCGGGCTCGCCCTGTTGAACATCTATATCCGGCAACCGCTTGATATGCTGACCATGCTTGGGTTTGTGATTTTGACTGGTGTCGTGGTGAATAATGCGATTTTGATGATCGAACAGACCATGTTGCACATGCGTGAGGAGGCGTTGGACGTCGCCACCGCGATCATCGAGGCAACCCGCAACCGGATCAGGCCGATTTTCATGTCCACCCTGACCTCGTTGTTTGGACTGGTGCCTCTGGTGATTTTTCCGGGGGCTGGCTCAGAGTTATATCGCGGCCTTGGGGTGGTTGTCTTTGGCGGGCTTGGCTTGTCGACGATTGCTACGTTGATCATCGTTCCACCCCTGCTATCCATCGCCCTGCAGAGCCGTCTTGCCGGCGCTGTTATCACGCCGCATATTATTGACCTGGACGCTGCAAAAAGTGGCAAGGTCTGAGCAATCCTCCGCCAATCGGCGGTATTTTTTCTTGCGCCCAGAGCCAATCGGCTGTTGCAACAACTTGTGGTATCAACGTACCATGCCCACCACATGCTGCGTGTGGTTGGGCGGAGAAGGGGCTATGACGGTTTCGATGACAACAGGCAAAGTCAGAGTGCTGTCACGTCTTCGGCGCTGCATATTTTCGTGTTTGTTTTGTCTTTTTTTCGCTGGTACGGCGCAGGCGATAACCGACAATGGTGATTTTGCCAACTGGGTTCAGGATTTGCGGGCCGAGGCGCGGCAGAAGGGAATTTCTGACGCCGTACTGGATCAAGCGCTGAATGGTATCGCGCCGTTGCCACGGGTGATCGAGCTAGACCGCAGTCAGCCGGAATTCAAGCTTACCTTTAAGGAATATCTGGGCAAAGTCGTCTCGCCGACGCGCAAGCGGGTTGCAGCAGAAAAGCTCGAGGAGCATGATAAGCTGTTGACCGAGATTGCCGCCAAATATGGTGTCCAGAAACGGTTTCTGGTGACTTTCTGGGGGGTCGAGACCAGCTTTGGCCGTTATCTCGGATCCTTCAATGTGCCGCAGGCGTTGGTGACGCTCGCCCATGATGGGCGGCGCAGCGCCTATTTCCGCAAAGAGCTGTTTAACGCACTCACGATCCTTGAGGAAGGGCATATCAGCGCGGCGGCGATGAAGGGGTCTTGGGCCGGTGCGATGGGACAAAGTCAGTTCATGCCGTCTTCCTTTGTCAATTATGCCGTCGATTGGGATGGCGATGGAAAGCGCGATATCTGGGCGACAAAGGCGGATGTTTTCGCCTCTTCCGCCAATTACTTGGCCAAGGCGGGCTGGCGTGACGACATCACCTGGGGCCGCGCTGTTGCTCTTCCGTCTGATGGCAGAATCGATGGCAAAGCTGCTCCGGCGCTGGCTGATGCGAAGACAAAGATGTTGCTGGGTGAGTGGGCCAAAGCAGGTGTGAAAAGTGTGGATGGATCAGCGCTGCCAGCACGTCCATTGCAGGCGCGTCTCGTCATGCCAGCGGGAGATGCGGGCCCGGCCTACCTCGTCTACAGTAATTTTGACTCGATCCTTGCCTGGAATCGTTCAAATTATTACGCTCTGGCAATCGGCATTCTCTCTGATACGCTCCGGTAAGCAATGGTGCCCATGTTGAAAAATTGCTCATGTTGAAGAATCGCTCATGTTAGACAATTGCCCATGTTAGATAATTGCCAATTCCGTCACCTGAAGCTTGCTCTTCTTCTGTTGCTTCTTGCCGGTTGCTCGACAGCGGAATTGACTGTTGATCTGATCAAGAAGTCTAAAAAACGCGCTCAGGAGGTCGAGATAGCAAAGGCCGTTGAGGAGGGAGCGATCACCGCAAACCCAGCCTACAAGATTGGCAATCCCTATCAGGTTGGCGGAGTGTGGTATTATCCGGAGCGTGATTTGGCGTATGACGAAACCGGAATCGGCTCTTGGTATGGCGATGAATTTGCCGGTAGGTTGACGGCCAATGGCGAGATTTTTGATCCCGATATGGTTACGGCAGCCCACAAGACACTGCCCATGCCCAGTGTCGTTAGAGTGACGAACCTCGACAATGGCAAATCACTGGTTGTCCGGATTAATGACCGTGGGCCATTTGTTGCTGGCAGGATCATCGACCTGTCGCGTGAGGCGGCGCGCTTGATCGGCTACCGCGATCAGGGGATCGCCCGGGTGCGGGTGCAGGTGTTGGCGGAACAAACACTGCGTTTGGAAAAGCTGGCAAAGAACGGCAATTTCATAGAGATTATCGGCGATGTAACTGCCATGCCGACAGTTGCTGCGGTTGAACAGCCCGAGGTCAGCATGAAAGCCAAATCCTCATCCGGCAAAACAGTTGATTCTGACGTTGGGAATGACAACGTTTCAGCGCTCGAATTACTGGCACGCTCGCGGGTTGGTGAGGTAATAACAGTCGCACCAATAGAGACTCAGATATGGGTTCAAGTGGGTGCCTTCTTTGCCGAGCACAACGCCTCGAATGTTCTTACCAAAGTGGAGGGTGTCGGGGCGGGTCAGGTGTCACCGGTTGATGTTTCAGGCCAGACACTACATCGTGTGCGCATTGGTCCTTTAAACTCGGTTGAAGCGGCTGACAGGGCGCTTGACGGTGTTATCGGCCTTGGCTTCAGTGGGGCTCGGATTGTTGTCGATTGAGCTGATGCCGCCGAATGTGTCGGTTAGCAACGGATTAGGTCATTTTTATGCCGTCTTTTCGTGCTAGCAAGCGATCAACCCGGATATCTTGAGATGGCTGGCAGATTGGAGTTGGCCGCGTCATGATGGGGACATGGACGATGGTAGGATAGTGACGCCAAGAGAGAGTGACTATTATCCTGCGACCTTTATAGAATTTGAGAGTGGATAGATGAAAAATCATATTAAAGCCCGGATATCAACTCTTGGCTATGCGCTGCGGAACATAGGTCTGGCGCTTGCCATCCTGTTGCTTAGTGGGGAGCCTGTGCAGGCCGTTGAAATTGACAGCTCGGCAGAGTTTGCTTTTATCACTGATTATGCCTCGGGAAAGGTTTTGATGGCGAAAGACGCTGATATGCCGATGAAGCCTGCGTCCATGGCGAAGATCATGACTGTGTTCATTACCTTTCAGCGGATCAAAGAGGGTGGTCTGTCGCTTGATGATACGTTTCTTGTCTCCGAGAAAGCGTGGCGCAAGGGCGGTTCCAAGACATTCATTGAAGTGGGCAAACAGGTTACGGTCAGTGACCTGCTGCATGGGGTTATCGTGCAATCGGGAAATGATGCAGCGATTGCACTTGCCGAGGGTATCTCTGGTACCGAGGATGGGTTTGCCGAGGAAATGAATTTCACTGCCAGGAAGCTCGGCATGCTGAACTCCGTGTTCAAGAATGCAACCGGCTGGCCGCATCCCGACCAAACCACAACCGCGCGCGATCTCAACATTCTGGCGACGGCGATGATCCGCGAATTTCCTGCTGATGAATATCCGCTTCTCTATCCGATGTTTGCCAAGAAAGAATTCACCTTTAACGGCATCAAGCAGGGCAATCGCAACCCATTGGTCTATGGCACGGAAGGGGCTGATGGACTGAAAACCGGCCATACTGAGGAGTCTGGCTATGGTCTTGTCGGCTCGGCGCAGCGGCGCGACCAGCGTGTGATCATGGTGCTGAACGGCATGACCAGCAAGAAACAACGCTCATCCGAATCCCAGCGGTTGGTGGATCTGATCTTCCGCGAATATAGGCATTACCTACTCTATGAGGCCGGTGAGGTTGTTGACCGGGCGAATGTCTGGCTTGGTGAGGATGCGCATGTTGATTTGGTGTTGAGGGACAGGCTTGATCTGGTTATCACGCGCGCTGAACGCCGCAAGATGAAGGTAACCCTGCAATGGCTTGACCCCTTACCGGCCCCCCTGGTCAAGGGAGATTTAGTTGGCAAGCTGGTTCTTGATCTCCCCGGCAAAAGCAACAGCTATGAGCTGCTTGTTGGCAAATCTGTCGAGGAGCTGGGACTTTTTGATCGCATTGGTGCGGCGCTGAAATATTTGATCTTCGGTGCGGGCGCCGACGTGTTGGCCAACAGCTAGGCATTGGTGATGGCGGATAGGCGGGGATACTTCATTTCCTTCGAGGGTGGCGAGGGCAGTGGCAAGACAACACAGATACGCCTTCTCGTTGACTGGATTGAGCAGGTGGCACCACAGTGGCGGCCGCTGACAACGCGTGAGCCGGGTGGCACAGACGCTGCTGAGGACATTCGCACACTTCTGGTGACTGGCGCGGCCGATAAATGGCGCCCGGCCACCGAGGCCATGCTGATGTCGGCCTCGCGTCACGAACATGTGGAAAATGTAATCCGGCCGGCGCTTGCTGCGGGCCGCATTGTGATCAGTGACCGGTATAATGACTCGACAGCTGTCTATCAGGGGTTGGTTGGCGGCGTTGACAGCGCTTCTATCGCCGCTCTGCATCATCTTGCCTGCAACGGGCTTGTTCCTGATATCACGTTTCTACTTGATATGGACGAGGATGAGGGGCTTGGCCGCGCAGGTGACCGTGGTGGAGATGAAACCCGGTTTGAAAGCAAGGGACAATCTTTTCATGCGGCGGTGCGCCGGGGGTTTCTTGATCAGGCGGCAGGCGCGCCTGATCGCTTTGTCGTTTTGAATGCCGCAGCCCCAATTGAGGAAATCGCAGCCAAAATTCAAAGCATCTTCAACCAGCGTCTTGCAATTTGCGGGTGAGGGCGGCTTTCATGCAGGATCAGTTATCGTCAAACGAGTCGCCCCTTCCCTCCATCACTGGCCATTCCGGGTTCCAACAGGACCTTGTTGCCGCCATTGGACAGGGGCGCATGCACCATGCGTGGTTGCTCACCGGGCCACTTGGCATTGGCAAGGCGCAGCTGGCATTGCGGGCGGCGGCGTGGCTACTGGCTGAAAAAAACGACGATCCTCTCTTTGCCAAAATGTCTTCAGGCTTTGAGATTGACCCAGCCGATCCTGGCGTGAAGCTTGTGCTGAATGGCGCACATCCCGATCTCAAAATCTTGGCGCCGCTCGAGGAGGATAATAAATCCGGTCAAATCAAGATTGATCAGATAAGGGCGCTACTGCCCTTTATGATGCATAAACCCGGACGTGGCGGCTGGCGTGTTGCAATCATAGACTCAATGGATGTAGTAAATCCTAATGGGGCCAATGCGTTACTGAAACTTCTTGAGGAACCACCTGAAAAAACGGTGCTGTTTCTGATCGCGTCACGCCCGGGGCAATTGCCGCCAACAATCCGCTCGCGGTGCCGTGTCGCCCGGATGTCGGCCCTCGATCAGGATAACAGTGCTGCGGTGATTGCCAGCATTTGCCCAGACGCCGATGCCAGCCAGCGAGAATTGTTGACAATCCTTGGCGAGGGTGCACCGGGCCGCGCGATAATGATGGCCGAAAGTGGTGCCGCTGACTGTTATCAGGCGTCCTGTGCGCTGCTGGCTGAGGATCGGCTGGACCGAGTGGCGCTTGCCACAATCTGCGGCAAATGGGGCAAGGGTGGTGCGGCTGGTAAGAACAGTCGTCAGGGCGCGATCATGCTGCTTGAGCGTTTGTTGCGTCTTTGCGCGCTTGCCGCATCCGGCGTCAGTCTGCCGTCCTGCTGCCAATTTGAGGAACGGGTGATTGCTGTGCTTTGCCAGCGCCATGCCGCGGGCAGGCTGGCAGAGATGCAAAGCGACTTCAGTCAGAAAGCGGCACAGGCAGATGTGCTGTATCTTGATTTTGCCCAGTTTCTCACGCGTCAATTGACGGCTTTTCATCGGAAATCCTTGCCCTGAACAGGTGATGATTGTAGACCCTGTGTAGACGGTCATCTTCCGTTTCCCATTCGTCTTTTGCGTGAAAGCCAGAATAAGCTGATGACCAGCCAATCGAAACCGAAATATTACCTGACAACGCCGATTTACTATGTCAACGACAAGCCGCACATTGGTCATGCCTACACGACGTTGGCATGTGATTTTCTGGCGCGGTTCAAACGTCTTGATGGCTATGATGTCTGTTTCCTGACCGGCACTGATGAACACGGGCAGAAGGTCGAGAAGGCCGCCCTTGATACCGGTGTCTCACCACAGGATTTTACCGATAGTGTCAGCCAGAATTTTCGTGATCTCACCGTCAATTTAAATTTCTCCAATGATGACTTTATCCGGACCACCGAAAGCCGCCACAAAGCGGCCTGCCAGGCATTATGGGATTTGCTGCGTGACCGCGGGCATATCACCCTCGGCAGCTATTCCGGTTGGTATGCCACGCGTGATGAGGCCTTTTACACCGAGAGCGAGTTGGTAGATGGCATGGCTCCAACAGGCGCGCCTTTAGAATGGGTCGAGGAGCCCTCCTACTTCTTCAATCTGTCACACTGGCAGGACAAGCTACTCGCTTTTTATGAGGCGCATCCAGATTTTGTTGGGCCTGACTCCCGCTTTAATGAAGTTAAGAGCTTTGTTGCAGGTGGGTTGCGGGATCTCTCGGTCAGCCGTGCCAGCTTCAAATGGGGTGTCCCAGTACCCAACGATGATGATCACGTGATGTATGTCTGGCTTGACGCGCTGACCAACTACATCACTGCTACCGGTTGGCCGATCGATGGCGATTTTGGCGATGCGGAAAAATACTTTCAGCTCTGGCCCGCTGATCTGCATATGGTCGGCAAGGATATCCTGCGCTTTCACGCCGTCTATTGGCCTGCCTTTTTGATGGCGGCGGATTTACCGTTGCCAAAGCGTGTTTTTGCCCATGGCTGGTGGACCAATGAGGGGCAGAAAATCTCCAAATCGCTCGGCAATGCCATTGATCCGTTGGCACTGGCTGACCAATATGGCCTTGATCAGATGCGTTATTTTCTGATGCGCGAGGTGCCGTTCGGCAAGGATGGTGACTACTCCACACAGGCGATGATCAATCGGATGAATAGCGATCTGGCCAATGATCTTGGCAATCTCTCGCAGCGTGTTCTGTCGATGGTTTTCAAGAATTGCGACGGGGTGATGCCAGCCTTTCCCGAGAGCCCAACTGCCGAAGATAAGGCGCTCATCGCCGCAGCGGATGCCTTATTGCCAGCAGTGCGTGAACAGATGGACAGGCAGGGTTTTCACGAGGCGTTGCGCCTGATCTGGCAGGTTATTGCCGACGCCAATCGCTATGTTGACGCCGCCGCACCCTGGGCTCTTAAAAAGACTGATCCGCCGCGCATGGCTGAGGTGCTGGCAGTGCTTGCAGAAATCATCCGCCAAGTGGGCATTTTGGTGCAGCCGCTGATGCCGGATTCTGCAGAGAAAATGCTCGATCAACTTGGTGTTGCCGCTGACCAGCGCAATTTTGCGCAGATCGGTGGTGCGACGCGGCTTGCCAACGGTCATACCATCGCCAAGCCGGAGCCTGTTTTCCCCCGTTATATTGAGGAAGAGACAGTTTAATGCAGCAGGTGGTGATTATCGACAGCCATGCGCATCTCGATTACCCGCAGCTTGCCGCTGATTTGCCGGGGGTGTTGGCGCGGGCCGAGACTGCGGGTGTCAGGCAGATCATCTCGATTGGTGTCAAGCTAAGCACCAGCAATGCGCCGCGTGAAATTGCCGAAGCCCATGACAATGTCTGGTTCAGCGTTGGCGTGCATCCGCATGAAGCGGCAAATGAGCCTCTTTCCTGTGACCGTGATGCGTTTCTGGCGGCTGCCGACCATCCCAAATGCGTTGCCATTGGCGAAGCTGGGCTTGATTACTTCTATGATTATGCACCGCGCGAAAAACAAGCCGAGAGTTTCCGCGTGCAGATCGGTGTTGCGCGCCAGCTGGGGTTGCCAATCATTGTCCATGCGCGTGATGCTGATGAGGATATTGCCGCTATCATTGAAGATGAAATGACCAAATGTACATTTTCTGGCGTTCTACATTGTTTCAGCTCAGGCGCTACGTTGGCGCGCCGGGCGCTTGCCGTTGGCTTCTATATCAGCTTTTCCGGCATTCTAACCTTTAAAAAGGCCGAGAAAATCCGCGAGGTTGCCGGGTTTGCGCCGGTTGACCGGATTCTCGTTGAGACTGACGCGCCGTTTCTTGCGCCAATGCCGCATCGTGGAAAAACCAACGAGCCGGCCTTCACCGCACATACTTTGGCACGGCTGGCCGAGGTGAGGGGAATGTCAGTGGCCGAAATGGCGGCGCAGACAACGCAGAATACGCTCCGCCTGTTCTCCAGAATGGAGGGTGCCGGATGAAAGTGACGATGTTGGGATGTGGAACCTCAGTTGGTGTGCCAGCGCTTGGCAGAGCTGGCTGGGGTGCTTGTGATCCAGAGGATCCACGCAACCGGCGGCAACGGTGCGCTGTTCTGGTGCAGAGCGAGATGACAAACATTCTGGTTGATTCAGGGCCTGACATTCGCAATCAGCTTCTGCCGCTGAATCTGGAGCGGATTGATGCGCTTCTAATTACCCACACGCATTCTGATCATGTTGCCGGGCTGGATGATCTGCGCGCTTTTTTCTTTCCTGACCGTGTCGAGATTCCAGTTCACGCAACTGAGCGGCATGGACAAGACATCGTCACCCGATTTCCATATCTGTTTGAGAAAAAGCCGGAGTCGCCAAGTTATTTTGTGCCGCCGATGGAAATGCGGGAGATTGCTGCTGGCCAGCAGCTCCAGATTGGCGATATCGCAATCGACGTTCTGCATCAGGATCATGGCAACACATCGTCGCTCGGCTTTCTGTTCAATGGGTGTTTTGGCTATTCGACCGATGTCGTGGCGATGCCTGATGGTGTTTTTGATCGGCTCGCCAATGTTGATCTGTGGATCGTTGAGGCGTTGCGTGAGACGCCACATCAGAGCCATTCGCATTTCCAGCAGACTTTTGAGTGGATTGAGCGCGTCAGGCCGGGACGGGCCGTTCTGACTCATCTTGGGCTGGACGCGGATTACGAAACACTGGCGGCAATCTGCCCAACCAACACCGAACCCGGCGTCGATGGATTGGTGTTTGAGCTGGAGTGATCTCAAACCAGCCATAAATTCCAACCCACATCCCCGCCATACGGCCCACAGTTTATACGCATAATATACATTATGCGACAATTATTATTATATCCCCCTGGAACAATCTAGAACAAACGCCTGCCCGTGGATCGAGTGTGGGTGCTTGAGTGCGGGTGAGACTAACGCTGAAGCTAGCGCCGTACCTAGAAAGCACGGCGAATTTGCCCGTCCCGTCTTTATATGCTTGCCGGTCATGACTGGTTTGTTTCACCCTGACCTTACATTTGGCTTGTTGCCTTTCTGAGCGGATGGCAAAAATTCTTCCTTCATCACAGATTGAGGCTTCTGTCTGGGCGTTGGTTGCGGTATGGTTCGCCATTCCCTTGGGGTGTTTCGGTGCTGTGCGCTGAAGCTGAGAAAAACCCATTGAACCTGAACCAGGTCATGCTGGCGGAGGAAAGCGGAAACAGACGGCGTTTCTTATGCGCTCCCTGACCCACTTCTTGCACCGCCCAATATGGCTAACGCTACATTGGAGTTGTTTATGAACATCAAATCTCTGTTTTTTACTCTTGTGATGGTAGTTTGTGTGCCGGCATTTGCCTCGGCCAAACCCGTCCTGACTGTCTATACCTATGATTCCTTCGCCTCTGAATGGGGGCCGGGACCAGCAATTGAAAAGGCTTTTGAGGAAAATTGTGACTGTGATCTGCAATTCATTGCACTCGATTCCTCAATTGGTATTCTTGGCCGTGTTCAGCTTGAGGGCGCGTCCTCAAAGGCCGACATTGTTCTGGGTCTTGATACCAATTTGATGGCGACAGCCAGAGAGACAGGCCTTTTTGCAGTGCATGGCACCAGCCTGGCAGGACGCACCGCATTACCAACTTCGTTCGAGGATGACATCTTCGTACCGTTTGATTGGGGCCATTTCGCTTTTGTCTATGACAGCACCAAACTGGCCACGGTCCCCACATCCTTTGACGAGCTGCTTGCGGCGCCTGAGGATCTGCGCATTGTCATTCAAGATCCCCGCACAGCAACCCCGGGCCTTGGTCTGCTGCTCTGGATCAAATCTGTTTATGGCGATGATGCGCCAAAGGCATGGGCCGCCCTTTCCCCGAAAATTGTAACTGTGACAAAGGGGTGGTGGGATTCCTATTCGATGTTCCTTGAGGGTGAGGCCGATATGGTGCTCTCCTACTCAACCTCCCCGGCCTATCACATCGTCGCCGATAGAACCGATCAGTATAAGGCCGCCAGCTTTGCCGAGGGGCATTACATGCAGATCGAAGTGGCGGCGATGCTGAAAGGCGCCCCGCAGCCCGAGCTTGCTGGAAAATTCATGGATTTCATTCTTGAAGATGGTTTTCAGGCGGTGATTCCAACAACAAACTGGATGTATCCAGCTGGCAAGGCAGCGCTCCCTGATGCTTTTGATAGCCTGATTACGCCTGCAAAATCCCTTTTGTTTTCGCCTGATGAGGTAGCAACAAACAAAGCTGCCTGGGTCAATGAATGGCAAATGGCACTCACCCAATAGTCAGCTACAGGTCAAGCGGCGCTTATGTGCCGCTTGGCATGCTCGGGGCAGCCGGACTGATCCTGATCGCCCTTGCCACCATTGGTGCGCTTCTTGGCGTTGGTGCATCACGTCCTGAAGGGGTGATGACCGTTCTTGCTGGCAATATGCCACGCGTCTGGCGGGTTGCCGGCTTCACGTTCTGGCAGGCTTCGCTCTCGGCTATGTTGTCGCTGCTTGTCGCCCTCCCCGTGGCTTTGGCATATTGGCGCAGAACATCAACTTGGAAGTTGAGTAAATTGAATTCATTGTCATTTTTGGCCATTGTCATGCCGACGACCGTGGCTGTTGCAGGGCTTCTTGGCGTCTGGGGCCAGAATGGTGCCATCTCCTATTTGCTGCGTGCCATTGGGGGTGATGGTCTGTCACCAATCTATGGTCTCGGTGCGGTCTTGCTGGCGCATGTTTTCTTCAATGCGCCTTTGATGCTGCGGGTGTTTATTTCGGGCCTGTCCTCTATTCCAGCGGCGCAATGGCGTCTTGCCGCGCAATGGGGGCTGAGCGATTGGCAGCGGTTCAGGCTGATCGAGTGGCCGATCCTCAAACAGCTCATACCCGGCCTTGTGACGATTGTATTTCTGCTTTGTTTTACCTCATTTTCATTGATTTTAATGCTTGGCGGCGGTCCGGCCGTGACCACGCTTGAGGTGTCAATTTATACGGCACTGAGATTTGATTTCGACCTGCCGATGGCGGCGCTGTTGTCGCTTGTGCAATTGACGATCTGTGCGGCGGTGGTCGCCATTCTGGCGCGTCTTGATGCCGCCGGACTGGCGACTGTTGCCCCCTCACCCGGCAAAAGGCTGCGCCAGCCGGGTGATGCCCATTATCAGACAATTCTGCTCGATGCGCTGCTGATCGCCGGTTTCCTCCTGCTTGCTGTGGCCCCGCTCTGTGCTGTCATTTTGGATGGGATGACGGATATCCTGTTAAGAGTGATCACCTGGCCGGCCTTTCATCGTGCATTGATTGCATCACTTGCCTTGGCAGTTGCATCAGCGTTGTTGGCCACGACACTTGCAACAATAATGGCGGCGGCGCGTGTTCGCCTGGAACGGAACGGCAGATGGGTGTTTGATCTTGCCGTCTCGCTCTATCTTGCTGTCTCGGCCATTGTCCTTGGCACGGGGCTGTTCATCCTGTTGCGTGGCATGGTCGACGTCTTTGTCATCGCCCCGCTATTGCTGCTGCTTGCCAACATGCTTGTCGCTCTGCCTTTTGCCTACCGCGTCATACAGGGAAAAATGGCGATGTTGGCTTACGCGCAGGACAAGCTGTGCGACAGTCTTGATCTGCGAGGCTGGCGGCGGTTCCGGCTGATTACCTTTCCGGCATTGGCACGCGAGCTTGGCTTTGCTGCCGGTCTCAGCGCAGCGCTCTCTCTTGGTGACATGACTGTGATCGCTCTGTTTGGCAGCCAGCAGTTTCAGACGCTTCCATGGTTGTTGTATCAGACGATGGCACGCTACCGGGCAGAGGATGCGGCGGCGCTGGCGCTGCTCTTATTTGTGTTGACGCTGCTGCTCTTTGGGGTGTTTGTGAAGGGCGCGACCTATCTGCCAGGCAGATCCCGGCCGCACGGGAGGCAGAGTAATGTTACGGATTGAGGGACTTCGGTTCAGCTGGGGTGAGGATTTCCATTTCACCTATGATCTTAGCGTTGCGAGTGGCGAGATTCTCGCGGTTCAGGGGCCGTCCGGCGTCGGCAAGACGACGTTGCTTGAATTAATCGCCGGGTTTCAGACGCCAACAGCCGGCAATCTTACATGGGATGACAAAGATCTCGTTCCTCTGCCGCCGTGGCAGCGGCCTGTGACCACGGTTTTCCAGGCAGATAATCTGTTTAGTCATCTCAGCTGTCTTGACAATGTACTGATCGGGCTTGGCCGGGAGGAAAGACCTACACCAGCGCTGCATAAATATATTGATGAATATTTCACCCAGCTTGGCCTGGAGGGATTGCAGAGCAGAATGCCCTCGCAGATTTCCGGTGGACAGCAACAGCGAGTTGCCCTTGTACGGGCCTTGATCCGCGCTCGTCCGATTCTGCTTCTTGATGAGAGTTTTAGCGCGCTTGATTGGGACATGCGCAAGGAGTGCTTTGACGCGCTGAAGGCCGTTGTCGCTTCACATGAGATGGCCGCCCTACTGGTCAGTCATGATACGCGCGACGCGGAATATCTGGGGTGCCGGGAGTTGCGCCTTGCGACTGATTAGCATGCTTTGCGACTGCCGCAGACACTCCTGAAGGGGAAAACATCACCCTCCTTGAAGGCGCTCAACCGAGTGTAAATTCAACTTCATCTTTTATTAATAAATAATCCTCTAAATTATACTTATTAGAACGGTGACAGGTCATGGGGACCTTGCAAAGCAAGGTTCTTTAGCACTCTGGAGGATCAAGCCATGCCTGTAATTAAAGTAAGTTTCTTCCGTGATATGAGCTATGACAGCCACACGTGCCATGTGTCCCTCCCTCACATGGTTAGTGACAGGTTGCACATGGTGATATGTCAGATGATGCAGGCGAGTGAGTTCTTTGCATGCTACCACCCGCCAGAAGGTGGTGTGGTGGCGCTTGATAAACAGGGTGTGAGCATTCAGATCTAGCGTTTTTCTCCCTTTGAAGCTGGCTGAATGTAAAAGCCCCCGGCCGTGAGGCGGGGGCTGTTTTATTCTGGAAGCCGGGTGGTGAGCGCGAGACATTTTAATGTTCACGACTTTTCCAATAAAAGCAATGTATGTAGGGTGAATCAACTAGCCTGCACCCGGTGTGTTTTCCGGTTAGTAAATAAGCACCATGTTTGTATCCATAAGCTAGAGGACACAATTGCCTGTCATTCGATCCTGCTCGTCCAATGAGTAAAAATGTTTATCGCGTTAAAATCGGCTAGGATCTTGATACATGCTCACTGCTCAATCGCCATGACGGCAATTGCCAAAAGCCGCACCGGCAACCTTTTGGGTCGAACGCAAGCACCTAGAACGAACATTTTTTCCCTTTTATCGTTGCGTCTTTCGCAGCAGGCGGTCGTGCAAACCGCAAAAGATACTTTGCGGTGGCAGAAATCGACGGATAAAATACGTCTGGACTCGGCAAATAGAATTATGGGAACAGGTGCGACAACCGTATGCCATAGCCATTGGGATGGACAGCCGGGGAGTCCGTCCTAGTCGGTTGATCTTTCAGCCCAGCCAGCAAATATCTTTTCAAGAACCACCACGACGTAGTACAGTGCGATACCAAGAACCGCCAGCGCGATCAGGACGGCAAACATAAGCGGATAGTCTGCATTTGTTTTGCCACTGTCGAAAAGCGCACCAAGACCTCGACCATGGGGTGAAACGATCTCCATGAGGTTGGTGCCGATGAAGGCAAGTGTTACCGCCACTTTCAGGGCCCCAAAGAATTCAGGCAGTGTCTTCGGCAAGGCTATCTTCCAGAAAATCGTCAGTTGCGATGCGCCGAGGGAACGCAGAATATCACGGTATTCGGGCTCCAGCGTCGACAGACCAATTGAGACCGAAACGGCGATCGGAAAGAACGAGATCATGAAGGCGATTAAGACCGTGTTAAGATCATGCTGGCCGACAAACATCAGTGCCACGATTGGCACTACCGTGGCCTTGGGAATAGCGTTGAAGCCTACCAGCAGTGGATAGAGGCCTTCACGCATGACCTTTGAGAAACCCATCACCATGCCAAACAACACTCCCACGGCGATGGCGATCAGCAGACCGACTATTGTTCGCCACAATGTTTCCCAGCCGAAGGTGAGGAAAAGTCCCTTGAACCGCCAGAAAGCCGGCCAGAGATCGCTTGGTGACGCCATCTTGTAGTTCGGCCAGTCATTGACCCACACCAGTCCCTCCCAGAACAAAAGGAAGATAATCATCGCGAAGATGGGAACGAATACCTGTCTCATGCCGCAGGCTCCTCACCCTTGCGGGCAATCCTGATCTGTTCCCTTAGGATGTTCAGCATCTCGTTAGCTTCCGGCTTATAAAGCTGGTCTAGGGATCGCGGCCCTTGCTGCGGCATGGACTGATTGTATTGCACCGTCGCTGGCCGGCCGGACAGAACGATAACCTGGTCGGCAAGGAAGATAGCCTCGCGCAAATCATGCGTAATCAACACGCCGGTGAACGGCTCTTCCTCTCGAAGTCGATGCATGGTCAGCCAAAGGTCCTCGCGCGTGAACGCATCAAGGGCGCCGAAAGGCTCGTCAAGGATCAGGACTTCCGGCCTGTGGACCAGCGCACGACACAGCGAGGCCCTCTGGCGCATCCCACCTGACAGTTCAGATGGCCGCTTGTCCTCGAAGCCCGACAGCCCGACAAGCTTCAACAGGTCGTTGGCACGGGACTCGCGGTCTGACGCACTGAGGTCATTCGGCACGATCTCCAGCGGCAGTAACACGTTCTTGATGATGCTGCGCCATTCCAGCAGGACCGGATTCTGGAAAGCCATGCCAACGGTCGAGCGCGGAGAGGTTACCTTCTCACCCTGGAACCAGACGCTCCCCTCGTCGGGCTTCAGAAGCCCGGCAACAAGCCTCGTAACGGTTGACTTCCCGCACCCAGACGGACCGACTATGGCACTGAACCCGTTTTCAGGCACGCTGAGACTCAGCCTGTCCAGCACTGGGAGACTCCCTGAATTGGTGTTGAAGGTGTGCGAAACCCCATCGATGACGATTAGGTCGTTGTCGTTCAATATCTTCATTTATGCTGCCAATACATGGAATACAGCCCAGGTTACTGGGCTGTATGTATGCGATGTTCTAGTTCAACTTGAATCCGCCGGACGGCAGAAAAGTGTCTGTGAAATACAAGGCAGCATTTGGCACGGCCTTGTAGTCATAAGTCTCCTTCAGCTGGTCGATAGCAGCAGCAAATCGCGCTGTATCGATCCCGCCCATGCCGTTAGTTTTCACATAGTCAGTCAGCACATTGGCGTCGATGGCAAGCTTCAGGCGTCGCTCTTCAAGAGCTGCGTCGGCCGCCGGGTTCCGCTTCACCAGAGCGGCTGCCGCGGCGGAGGGATTGGCTATGGCGTCCTTCCAACCTGCGGCAACCGCTGCAAGGAATGCCTTCACCGTGGCTTCGTTGGCTGCGGCATACTCGGTGTTGACAATCACAGCATTGCCGTAGAGCTTCAGACCGTGGTCGGCCATCAGAATGGTTGAGATGTCATTTTCTGGCACACCCAGACGCACTAAGTTCAGATAGGACGAAAACGAGAAGCCGGTGACGGAGTCGACCTTGCCCTCGGCAAGCATCGGCTCACGGGTCGGGAAACCTACCGGCTCGACCTTGATCTTGTCGATGTCGATATTGTTGGCCTTTGCGAAGGATGGGAATTGTGCCCAGGCCCCGTCGGGCGGTGGTGCGCCGAGGACCGATCCTTCAAGATCGCTAGGATCGCTGATGCCGAGCGACTTGCGTCCGACCACCGCGAATGGTGGCTTGTCATATACCATCATTACCGCCGTCACAGGCGCGCCGGGGTTTTGGTCAAGGAATTTGATCAAGGAATTGATGTCGGCAAAACCGATAGGAAAGGCGCCCGTTGCTACCTTTGGAATGGCGTCGAGAGATCCTTTTCCAGGTGAGATTTCGACCTCAAGACCGGCGGCGGAGAAGTGGCCGTTGTCAATGGCAAGAAAATAAGGCGCAGAGGGGCCCTCGAATTTCCAATCCAGGGCGAACTGGACATTGGTCGTGGCGTGGCTGCTGACGCTCGCGTAAGTTGCTGCAATCCCAAATGCGATCGCTTTTATGTTTCTGTGGATCATTATTTGTCACTCCTAAGGCTTCGGGCCGATTGATTGCGACCCGCATGGTGATTAACCGCATACCAATCCGTCATCTCTGGATAGTGCTTATTTTTTCTCACTGTGCTGCGTTATCTTCGCAGGCTGGTATAAAAAAGCCAGCGATTTGTCGACCACCGGCCCGGCGAAATCAACCGTCGCACTTTTTGATAAAACGGGCCTAGTATAAGAAGGTCTAGAAAATACGTTTTTGTTATATTTGTTGGCGGCGCTGCTGATCCGGAAATAAAAAAGACACTAAAAACGATGGTTTCCAACTTTTGATTTGGTCAGCGCGATACAGCGTAAAATTATAAAATTATATAATGAAAACAATATAAATAAGACAAATTTATAAAATTTTTTTGGTGAGTTTTCCGGTAAAATAGGCTTTTCAGGAGGTCGTTAATTTCCGGTGAAATAGACAGTTTTTTCCGGTGTACACCGGAATTTCCGGTGTAGGGTGTCCAACACTGTCTTACACAGTCCACTAAGAACCATAAGTCCATCCTCCTATTTGTTGTAGGATATAGGTTTCAACAAATAGGAGGATGGTGAGCGCGACAGGATTCGAACCTGTGACCCAGTGATTAAAAGTCACTTGCTCTACCAACTGAGCTACGCGCCCTCGCCCCGGATTCTAGGCACTTCAATTGCCAAAGGCCGGCAGCTTAATGCCCCCTGTATAGAAGTGAGTTGAATCGCTGTCCAGCGAAAAACATGCCAAAAACAGGGAAATTAACGGTTTTTGCGCGGACGGTGTAAACCGGCTAGCCTCTACCCAGCTTGACCGTTAGCACCTCGGCCACGGCTTTCGGGACAAAACTCGAAATGTCGCCGCCAAAGCGCCCGACCTCCTTGACGAAACGCGAGGCAACGAAATGCTGATGCTCGGCCGCCATCAGGAATACGGTCTCAAGTTCGCCATGCAAGCGTTTGTTAATGCTTGCCATTTGGAATTCAATTTCGAAGTCACTGACAGCGCGCAACCCCCGCACAATGATTGATGCCTTCTCATCACGGGCAAAATCGGTCAGCAGTGATGAAAAGGGTTTAACTCGAATGGGCACTGTAACGCGGCCCTCATCCATCAGACGCTGACTTTCCGCCTGGGTAAGGTTGGAGCGCTCGGCGACGGTCAGCAACGGACTCTTATCGGCATTATCCGCCACAGCAACGATCAACTCATCTCCCAGCCGTGCGGCACGCTCAATGATGTCGATATGGCCATAAGTCAGTGGATCGAATGTCCCAGGGTAAATGACTATACGCTTGCCCATCATCCGCCCTCATTGTCCTCATCGACATTGGCGCCATCGCTCACGTCATCACCTGTGGCAGGGGTCTCAATTTCAGCTGTGTTTTCGGTTATCGTTTCCGAGGTGGAGGCCAGTGATGGATCACCTGCAGCGCCATCTTGCGCGCTATCTTGGACGGGAACGTCAGGCTGCGTCTGATCGCTGCCTTCATTGTTATCGTCATCGCCATCATCGTCTGTTTCGCGGACGATACCGGCAGACACGACCTTTTCGGTGGCATTGTCGGCAACATCGAACAGCCGGACCCCCAGCGTCTTACGGCTGGCGATGCGGATCGAGTCACCCTCACCACCATGCACGCGAATGCGGATAATCTGCCCCTCATTGGTAACCAGCATTAACTGGTCCTGCTCAACGACAGAAAAACTGGCCATGACCTTGCCATTGCGTTCCGAAATCTCGATATTGGCGACGCCCTGGCCACCACGGCCTGTGACACGGTAGTCATTCACAGGCGTGCGTTTGCCATAGCCGTTTTCAGTAACAGACAGGATGAATTCCTGCTCGGCATCGGCAATCACCGACATGGAGACAACCCGGTCATCACTACCCAGCTTGATACCACGAACACCGGTGCTGTCACGCCCCCGGAAAACGCGCACAGCTGATGCCGCAAAGCGGATGGCTTTGCCATTACGTGTTGCCATCAGCACGTCATCATCATCGTTGCAGGGTTGCACCCCGACAAGCTCATCCCCCTCACCCAGCTTCATGGCGATCTTGCCATTGCGCTTGATGTTGGTGAAATCGCTCAGATTGTTCCGCCGGACATTGCCCGAGGCGGTGCTGAACATCACATGCAGATCGCCCCAGCTGCTTTCATCATCTGGCATCGGCATAACGGTGTTGATCGTCTCGTCCGGCTCGATAGGTAGCAGATTGACCATCGCCTTGCCCAGTGATTGCGGGGCTGATTCCGGTAGTTTGTAGCATTTCAGCTGATAGACCATGCCCTTTGAGGTGAAGAACAGGATCGGCGTATGCGTATTGGCAACAAACAGGCTTGTAACGAAATCCTCATCTCGCGTTTTCATTCCGGCCCGGCCCTTGCCACCGCGTCGTTGCGCCCGGTAAACGGACAATGGCACGCGCTTGATATAGCCACGATGGCTGACAGTGACGACCATGTCCTCCTGCTGGATCAGATCCTCATCATCCTGATCCGCCAGCTGGTCGGAAATTTCGGTGCGGCGCGGGTCGCTCAACCGTTCACGAGCGGCTGACAGTTCTTCAAGAACCACCTGATCAACCCGAGTTGCCGATCCCAAAATGTCCAGATAATCTGCAATCTTATCAGCCAACTCACGGGTTTCATCGGCCAGCTTGTCACGCTCCATACCGGTCAGCCGTTGCAGGCGCAACTCTAGAATGGCTCTCGCCTGCGTTTCTGAGAGGTGATAATGACCGTCAATCACCTCATGCCCGGGATCATCAATCAGAGTGATGAACGCCTCGACCTCACGTGCTGGCCAGGAGCGGCCGCACAATTCATTGCGGGCGGTTTCGGTATCGGGCGCAGCCTTGATCAGTTCGATGATTTCGTCGATCGACGCCAGCGCCACCATCAATCCGGCAAGGATATGGGCGCGATCGCGTGCCTTGCCGAGCAGATAGATCGTACGGCGGGTGACGACATCGCGGCGAAACTCACAGAATGCTGAAATAACATCCTTCAGGCCCATCTGAATCGGGCGGCCACCATTCATCGCCAGCATATTAACCGGAAAGCTCGTCTGGAGGCGTGAATGTCGGTAAAGCTGGTTCAGGATCACATCACCCGAGGCATCGCGCTTGATCTCGATGACGACGCGCATGCCGTTACGGTCAGATTCATCACGGATGTCTGAGATGCCCTCAATCACCTTGTCACGGACCATTTCGCCAATCCGCTCAAGCAGCTGCGCCTTGTTCACCTGGTAGGGGATTTCGTGAATGATGATGGATTCGCGGTCCTTGGCGTTTGTCTGCACCTCGGCCTTGGCGCGCATGATGATGGATCCACGACCGGTGGCGTAGGCCTCACGAATGCCATGGCGCCCCATGATCAACGCACCGGTTGGAAAATCCGGGCCGGGAACGATTTCGGTCAATTCTTCTGTGCTGATCTCCGGATTGGTGACATAGGCCTCGCAGGCAGCTATCACCTCACCCGGATTGTGCGGCGGTATGTTGGTCGCCATGCCAACGGCGATCCCGTTGGCGCCATTGACCAGCAGATTCGGATATTCAGCAGGCAGAACGGTTGGTTCAAGCTGTGTTTCGTCATAATTCTGCGAGAATTCGACCGTATCCTTGTCGATATCGCGCAACAGGCTCTCGGCCGCGCGTGCAAGACGCGATTCCGTATAGCGCATCGCCGCTGCTGGGTCGCCGTCAACAGAGCCGAAATTGCCCTGCCCATCGACAAGTGGCAAGCGCATCGAGAAATTCTGCGCCATGCGCACCATGGCTTCATAAATCGAACTGTCACCATGCGGGTGGTAGTTACCCATCACGTCACCAACGATCCGCGCCGATTTGCGCGGTGGCTTCGACCAGTCGTAATTTCCCTCCATCATTGCATAGAGGATGCGCCGATGGACCGGTTTCAGTCCATCACGCACGTCCGGTAAAGCCCGTGAGACGATCACGCTCATCGCATAATCGAGATAGGATTTGCGCATCTCGTCGGAGATCGAAATTGTCGGCGTCAGAGGCCCGGATTCTGGTGGTTTTGTGTCAGTCAAAATAATCTCGCGTTACGTGGCGAAGCTGACGCGCCCGTGACAGCGCCTCACACAAGATTTGTACCACAAAACAGTGGCAGACCACAAAATATAGTTGTCATGCGCGAAAAAAGTGCTGCCCGGAACAATCTCAGACATCACTTTTTTATTTCGTTTTATCTAGCTGATTTAAAACGGAATATCATCGTCCAAATCATTGGTGTTCCGCATTGGTGGAGGCGTTGTTGGCGCGGAACCGAAATCACCAATGCTGGCGCCCTGATTGCTGGCGAAACCACCACTCGAATCACCGCCGCCATAGCTGCTGCCAGCGCCGCTGTCACCGCGGCTGCCAAGCAGGGTCATTTCACCACGATAGCGTTGCAATACCACTTCGGTGGTGTATTTCTCAACGCCCTGCTGGTCGGTCCATTTGCGGGTTTGCAATTGGCCTTCGATATAGACATTGGACCCTTTGCGCAGATATTGCTCGGCGATCCGGCCCAGATTTTCATTGAAAATCACCACCCGGTGCCACTCGGTCTTTTCCCGCGGTTCACCGGTGTTTTTATCTTTCCAGCGTTCCGATGTGGCAATCGACAGATTGACGATCTTCGCGCCATCCTGGGTTGATCTGACTTCGGGGTCACGCCCCAGATTTCCAACCAGAATAACTTTGTTTACGCTACCGGCCATGTTGCACTTGCTCCCTGATGCGTCGTCCCCTATGGACGGATTCAAAAAATCCCGTGTGGGCGGATTCAAAAAATAAGGTAAAACAGACGAAAAAATCTCAATAGACCTTTAGAATACGCGTGGGAATACACATGTGACAAGGTAATTCCTTTGGATCATTTCCATGCCGCCACGACAAAAACGCTGGCGGTCTTTTTTAGCTCTGGATTATACTCAGCTCATGCCAAACGAAACAAAGAGAACACCAGCCTCTGCTGGCCGGGCGGGCCTGTCTACCGCTGCCGTGCCCGGACATGATTCCATTCATCCCCCATCTCAGGATGACATAGAAATCAGCGCTGAACCGCGTGTGATCGCTGTCCGCGGCGCGCGTGAGCACAATCTGAGCAACGTCAATATTGACCTGCCGCGCGACCGTCTTGTGGTGCTCACCGGCTTGTCAGGTTCCGGCAAATCTTCACTTGCCTTTGACACTATCTACGCTGAAGGACAGCGCCGTTATGTTGAATCGCTGTCGGCCTATGCACGGCAGTTTCTGGAGATGATGCAAAAGCCCGATGTCGATCTCATCGAAGGTCTGTCTCCGGCGATTTCCATTGAGCAGAAGACGACATCACGAAATCCCCGTTCAACAGTGGGCACGGTGACAGAAATATATGATTACATGCGCCTTCTGTGGGCGCGGATAGGCACCCCCTATTCACCGGCCACCGGGCTGCCGATTCGCAGCCAGACCGTCAGCCAGATGGTCGATATTCTGTTGGCGATGGATGAAGGAACCCGGATTTATCTGCTGGCGCCGATCGTGCGAGGCCGCAAGGGTGAATACCGCAAGGAACTGGCAGAATTTCACCGCAAGGGGTTCAGCCGGGTGCGGATTGATGGCGAGATGTATGATCTCGATGACACGCCGGCGCTCGACAAGAAACGCAAGCATGATATCGAGATCGTCATTGACCGTTTGGTCATCAAAGGTGACCCGGACGAATTGTCAACGCGCCTTGCCGATAGCCTGGAAACGGCACTTGGCTTGACGGACGGGTTGGCCTTTGCCGACAATGCTGATAGCGGCGATCGCACAGTGTTCTCGGCCAATTTTGCCTGTCCGGAGTCAGGCTTCACCATTGACGAGATTGAGCCGCGCCTATTCTCCTTCAACAATCCGTTTGGCGCCTGCCCTTCATGTGACGGGCTCGGGGTCAGCAGTCATTTCGATGAGCAGCTCGTCGTTCCTGACACTCGTCAAACGCTGCGCGGCGGCGCTTTGGCCCCCTGGTCGTCCAGCACGTCGCGCTATTATATCCAGACGCTGGAATCGCTGGCCCGGCAGTTTGGCTTTTCACTCGACACGCCTTTCGGCGATCTTGATGATGACACCAAATCAATCATTCTGCATGGCTCTGGCAAAATGCCGGTGACCATGGAATTTGATGATGGCATGCGGTCCTATCGCACAACCAAGCCTTTTGAGGGCATCATGCCCAACCTGGCCCGACGCTATCGTGAGACAGATTCGGCCTGGGTGCGTGAGGAAATGGAGAAATACCGCGCCAACCATCCGTGTGATGGCTGTGGCGGCAAGCGTCTTAAGCCTGAATCCCTGGCCGTCAAGGTGGACATGAAAGACATTTCCGACATTGCCCGGCTGTCAATTGGCGATGCACGTGACTGGTTCAGCGGTCTCAATGAAAAACTCAAGGGGCAGGAATCGGAAATTGCCGCGCGCATCCTCAAGGAAATCAACGAACGACTGGGTTTCCTTGTTAATGTTGGCCTGAATTATCTGTCAATGGCGCGCAATTCGGGAACGCTGTCTGGCGGTGAGTCCCAACGCATTCGCCTTGCCTCGCAGATTGGCTCTGGCCTCACCGGCGTTCTCTATGTGCTTGATGAACCGTCGATCGGCCTGCATCAGCGTGACAATGACCGGCTGTTGGCAACATTGGTGCGCCTGCGTGACCTCGGCAATACGGTGTTGGTTGTCGAGCATGATGAGGACTCTATTCGCCTTGCCGATTATGTTGTTGATATGGGTCCGGGTGCCGGCGTCCATGGCGGTCTTGTTGTCGCTGCTGGCACGCCTGATCAGATTTTGCAGAATGAGCAATCACTGACCGCGCAATATCTATCGGGCGCGCTGGAAATTGCCATTCCGCCGAAACGGCGCAAGCCGGTCAAGGGACGGGTGATCCGTGTCAATGAGGCCAGTGGCAACAATCTGCACGCTGTCAGTGTCGATTTTCCGCTAGGGGTGCTGACCTGCGTCACGGGTGTGTCGGGTGGCGGCAAGTCAACACTCGTCCTCGAAACGCTCTGGAAATCGCTGGCGCGGCGGCTGCACAAGGCGCGTGAGATGCCGGCCCCGCATAAATCCATCCTTGGCGCCGAGCTGCTTGATAAAGTGGTTGATATCGACCAATCACCGATTGGCCGTACACCGCGCTCAAACCCGGCCACCTACACCGGTGCCTTTACGCCGATCCGGGAATGGTTTGCAGGCCTGCCTGAAGCAAAGGCCCGTGGCTATGCGCCCGGTCGTTTCTCCTTCAACGTCAAGGGGGGGCGCTGTGAAGCCTGTCAGGGCGATGGGCTGATCAAGATTGAGATGCACTTTCTGCCCGATGTCTATGTGACCTGTGACAGCTGCAAGGGCCGGCGCTACAACCGGGAAACGCTGGAAATTACCTTCCGTGGCAAATCAATTGCCGATGTGCTTGAAATGACCGTTGAGGAAGGTGTCGATTTTTTCAAGGCGGTGCCGTCCATTCGTGAAAAGCTGGAAACGATGTTCCGCGTTGGCCTCGGCTATGTCCGGATTGGCCAGCAGGCGACGACCTTGTCCGGTGGTGAGGCGCAGCGTGTCAAATTGTCCAAGGAGCTGTCGCGCCGGGCAACTGGTCGCACCATCTACATTCTTGATGAACCGACAACCGGCCTGCATTTCCATGATATCGCAAAACTTCTCAATGTGTTGCAGGAGCTTGTCGATCAGGGCAACACAGTGATTGTCATCGAACATAATATGGATGTGATCAAAACTGCTGACTGGGTGATTGATCTGGGCCCAGAGGGTGGTGACGGTGGCGGCCATATTGTTGCCGAGGGAACGCCAGAGACGGTGGCGGCAACAGCTGGCTCGCATACGGGTGAATATCTGGCGCGTATTTTTGAGAAAAAGTGAGTGATGATGGCTGATATGAGCGAAGCCCACCACAAACCTGTGCATGTGATTGGCGGTGGCCTTGCTGGTAGCGAGGCTGCTTTTCAGATCGCCTCACGCAATGTGCCGGTGGTTCTGCATGAAATGCGTCCAGTGCGCATGACCGACGCGCATCACACTGAAAACCTTGCCGAACTTGTTTGTTCGAACTCTTTTCGCTCGGATGATGCAACCAGCAACGCTGTCGGCGTTCTGCATCAGGAAATGCGCGAGATTAATTCGCTGATCATGCGTGCGGCTGATCTTCACAAAGTACCGGCAGGTGGCGCACTGGCTGTTGACCGTGATGGTTTTGCCGAACATGTCGGCAAATTGCTGGCATCCAATCCGCTGGTGACAATCGCCCGCGAGGAGGTCAACGAGATTCCCGCAGAGTGGGATAATGTGATCATTGCCACGGGCCCCCTCACCTCGCCGCCACTGGCTGAATTGATTCGCACGCTTGGCGGTGAGGAGGATCTCGCCTTCTTTGACGCAATTGCCCCGATCGTTCATTTTGACAGCATTGACATGGATGTTGCCTGGTTTCAGTCCCGGTATGACAAATCGACGGATGGCGGTGATGGCAAGGATTACATCAACTGTCCGATGACGCGCGACCAATATGAGGGCTTCATTGACGAGCTGCTTTCTGGCGAGAAGATGTTATTCAAGGAATGGGAGGAGAACACCCCCTATTTTGATGGCTGTATGCCGATCGAGGTCATGGCGTCCCGAGGCCGTGAGACGCTGCGTTTTGGGCCGATGAAGCCGGTCGGTTTGACCAATGCTCATGATGGCTCGCGCCCGCATGCTGTGATCCAGCTACGTCAGGACAATTCGCTTGGCACACTTTACAATATGGTCGGTTTCCAGACGAAGCTCAAGCATGGCGAACAGGTACGGGTGTTCCAGTCGATCCCCGGTCTTGGCGTCGCACAATTTGCCAGGCTCGGCGGGTTGCACCGCAACACCTTCATCAACGCACCCCGCCTGCTCGATGCCCAATTACGTCTGAAAGCGAATCCAAGGCTGCGTTTTGCCGGACAGATCACCGGGGTTGAGGGGTATATCGAATCTGCGGCTGTCGGCATGCTTGCCGGGATTATGGCGGCCAATGACCGGCATAGCACGAGCTGGCAGGCACCGCCTGTTGATACGGCGCATGGGGCATTGCTGGCCCATATAACCGGCGGGGCGATGGCCGACAGTTTTCAGCCGATGAATGTCAATTTTGGCCTGTTTCCAGACATTCAAACACCCCAGGGCAAGCGAAAGCTCAAGGGCCGAGAGCGTAAACTTGCCTATGCGGCACGCGCGCTTAACTCGTTCCGCGGCTGGGCTAGTGATTGGGCCGCGTAGGGCAACGGCCATGCTTTCAGCCGCCGCCGATCCCGAATCGCCAGAACAGCAACCGCCAGATCAATAGCGGATCCTCGTCTCTGCTTCCTGCATCCGCTTGCCGGTTTGCCAGACAGCCAGCCAGATAGAGCCAGCGCGCCGCGCCGCCGCCACGTTTCAGGGTGCCAAGATCGCCAGCCTTGAACCTGTAAGTCCCTATCTTATTCTTGGCTAATTGGTCGGCTATCCTGGCCGCAATATCACCAAAATCTGCGCCGCATGTCACTTTTGTGGCAAGCTGCCAGCACCCGGCAAAACAGAATGTGGGGCTGACTTCAATATCATTGATCCGGGTCTGCCAGAGTGCGACAAGCGCCAATAGATCATCCCGGCTGATCCGCATTGCCGCAATATGGGCCTGCAGCGCCTGCATCAGGGGCACCTCCGGCGGTGTCTCTTTATCAGCCAGCGCGTCATGCCACCATTGCAATCGGACTGCCGCCAGCATGATTTCACTCGGAATCTGGACAGCATTTTCCAGCTCATTGGCCAGACAGAAGATGTCCGCCAGAAGCCGCCGGTCATTCTTGGGGGCAAACAGCAGACAAAGCGCCAGCTGTTTGTCGTTGTCTCGTAAAATCTGCCAAGAATCCTGCATCGTTGCCCGATCAATGCGGGCCGTCAGATGGCGATGAGCGCGGCAGCGGCACTTCGCCCCTCGCTCATCAGCACGTTCCATGTCCGACAGGCAGCCGCGGTTGACATCAATTCAAGATTGACTCCATTGGCCTTCAAATCAGCCGCCAATTCTGGCAAATGCTGCTGTGGTGCCGGTCCTGCGCCAAGCAGAAACAAGGGCGGCGGCACCTCACCCAGCAAGGGCGTGAGATCGGCAAAGCGCAGGCTGGTGGGCTCGGGGCAGCGCCATTCGCGTGTCAAGCGTGGCAACAACAACAGATCGCCCTGATAGCGTTGGCTTGTTACCCGAAAGCCGCCATCGCCATATCCATGCACAAGCTGCAACTCGCCATCGCCGTTAAAATTCTTGATTTCAATGCCCATCTGCGTTTCGCTTACCTACGAATTACGAAGTGCTGCCCTGATCTCCGACAGCGCCGTCTTCCTCATCTTCTTCGGTGCGTTTCAGGTCAAATTTGGCCAGCATACCGACAGCAACAAACACCGAGGAATACGTGCCAATGATCACACCCCACATCATTGCCAATGCAAAATCACGCAGAACAGCGCCACCGAATATGACGATCGCCAACAATGCCAGCAAGGTTGTCACCGAGGTCATCACCGTACGAGACAGGGTTTCATTCAGGGATTTGTTCAGAATGTCACGCTGTTCATAGGATTTATAGCGGCGTAAATTCTCGCGCACCCGGTCAAAGACCACGACCGTATCATTTATCGAATAGCCAGCAATTGTCAGGATCGCCGCAACCGTTGCCAGATTGAACTCAAAAGAAGTCAGTGAAAATAGGCCGATTGTTGAGACCACATCATGTGACAGCGCGAGAATCGCCGCGATCGAGAACTGCCATTCAAAGCGGAACCAGATATACAGCATGATCGCCAGCAATGCGCACCCCACCGCCAGCATGCCCTTTTCAGCAAGTTCAGCACCCACAGTTGGGCCGACAAATTCGGTACGGCGCACCTCATAATCGCTGCCAAGGCTCTGGGTGATGGCCTGGATTGCCGCGATCTGTGCCTTCTCATCGCCCTCCTGGCGCTGGACACGGATCAGAATGTCAGTCTCGGTGCCAAATTCCTGCAGGTTGATATCACCAAGGTCGAGCTGTTCCAACCCGCCGCGCAAACCCGAAACATTTGCCGGGCCTGCGTTGCTGCGCGCCTCAATCAGAATTCCACCCTTGAAATCAATACCGAGATTGAGCCCGGATACCAGAAATATGCCGATCGACGCCAGTACAAGCAGCGCAGAAAACACCAGCGCCGCCGGGTGCAATTTCATGAAATCTATTGAGGTATCGCTTGGAACGAGTTTCAACCGCATCATTCAATCCTCACAACTCAAGCGTTCTGGGGCGTTTACGCTCCAGCCAGATGACAATCAGCAACCGCGTGACCATTACCGCGGTGAACAACGACGTCAGAATGCCAATCGCCAGTGTCACGGCAAAGCCCTTAATCGGTCCAGAGCCAAACAGATACAGGAACAACGCCGCAAACAGCGTTGTCAAATTACTGTCGACAATGGTCGAGATGGCACGTTGATACCCGCCATCAATGGCTGCCATCACCGATCTGCCACGACGCAATTCCTCACGGATACGCTCAAAAACTAGAACATTGGCGTCAACTGCCATTCCCATGGTGAGGACGATACCGGCAATCCCGGGCAGGGTCAGCGTCGCCTGAAGCGCCGACAGCGCCGCCAGAATCAGGATGATATTTACCATCAGGGCGACGTCGGCAAGCGCCCCGAACAGGCCATAGCTGAGCAGCATATAGAAAATCACCAGCACCAGCCCGACAGCCGCCGCAATTTTGCCAGCTACCACCGAATCAGCGCCAAGGCCCGGGCCAACGGAGCGTTCCTCAAGAACGATCAGCGGTGCCGGCAGCGCACCAGCCCGCAGAATCAGCGCTAGCTCATTGGTTTCCGCGACGCTGAATTGACCGGTGATCTGGCCACTGCCGAAAATCTGGCTCTGGATTGTTGGTGCTGAGACAACCTTGCCATCAAGGACAATGGCAAATGGCCGTCCTATGTTGCTGCCGGTGACACGGCCAAACTTTTTCGCGCCAGTGGAGTTCAGGGTAAAACTCACCGATGGCCGGTTGTTCTGGTCAAAACTCGCCGTTGCCCCATCCAGCATTTCGCCGCTAACCATCACCCGTTTCTCGACAACATAGCTCTGGCTGTTCTCGTCATCGCCAGGCAGCAACACTCTTCCCGGCGGCACCCGCCCACTCGTGATCGCCTCGGCGCCGGTAAGGCTGGTATCGACCAGCTGGAAGGTCAGCTTTGCGGTACGTCCCAACAGCCGCTTGATCGTCTCCGGATCATCAACGCCGGGCAACTGCACCAGAACCCGGTCTTTGCCCTGACGCTGGATGATTGGCTCTTTTGTGCCGTCGGGGTCGATCCGGCGGCGAATGATTTCCATCGATTGTTCAACCGTCTGGTTGCGAAGCTCAATCAGGCCAGCCTCATCGAGTGATATCTGATAGCTCTGGCTGTCATTGGTGGTGATCAGCCCCCGGCCAAGCTCATCAAAAATCTGCTCAGCAGCTCCAACGTCATCAGCCTTGCGCACGCTTACACTGACCGACCGGTTTTCAACCTTCAGATCGCTGAACCGAATTTTCTCAGTCCGAAATTCCTGACGGATGGTCTCGCCGAGACTGTTCAGCCGCTCGGTCTCAACAACCTCCATATCGACCAGCATCAGCAGATGCGAGCCCCCCTGAAGATCAAGCCCGAGATTGATTTTTTGCCCGGGAAGCAGGCCGGAGTCACCCTCCTCACCAGATGGCAACAGGTTTGGCAGCGCGTAGACAATACCAAGCGCGACAACAAACAGCACCAGCAACTTTTTCCAGCTCTCAAATTGCAGCATGACTTGCAGACTTTCGTTTTAGGGTGTCCATTGCCACTTCACCCGACACGAGCGGCACCGCCTGGTGAGGCAGACACCAGTGCCACCTATTTCTTTGGTTCGGTTTTGCCTTTGATGTCGGCGACCATGGCACGTACGACCTGCACCTTGACACCTTTGGCAATCTCAACATCAACGGTGTCGCTGTCATCTGTCACCTTGATCACGGTTCCCATCAGACCTCCAGAAGTCACGATCTTGTCGCCGCGCCGCATGGCTGCCAGCATTTCCTTATGCTGTTTGGCGCGCTTTTGCTGGGGCCGGATCAGCAGGAAATAGAAAATCACCATCACGAAGATGATCGGCAACAGGCCAAAGCCGCCTTCGGCTAGACCACCAGATTGTGCAAAGGCAGGGGTAATAAGCATTTGGTTCGACTCCACGCGTTTCGAAACATTTGCAGCACAATAGACGGCCTTGTCCAAGGGGGCAATGACCGATACTCGCAATAGGAGCAAAATTAGCTGAAATGAAACAAGCCCGGATAAAAGGTGGCAATGGATATTGTGGGCCGGATGCGGGCTTGATAAGCTCACGCCATGACAGATCAAAGTGAAAACAACGTCCTTCTGGCCCAACTGACACGCATTGCCGATACGCTTGAGCGTCAGTCCCCTCCCCCTCCAGATGCGGGCAGGTTGCCCAAGACTGAGGCCTATGTCTGGGACTCCACCAGCCGCAATCTTGCTGCCATTGCCAGCGTCAACCGTCTGGATCTGGCCCTTCTTCGCGGCATCGATCATCAACGTGATGCGCTGCTTGCCAATAGCCGCGCCTTCGCCTCTGGCTTGAGTGCCAATAATGCCCTGCTCTGGGGCGCGCGTGGCACGGGCAAATCATCGCTCGTCAAAGCCGTGCATGGCGCTCTGCTTGCTGAGGGCAAGGATTGCGGACTGGTCGAGATTCACCGCGAGGATATTGACCACCTGCCTTTCTTGATGGGGTTTTTGTCACAGATTGATCGGCGGTTCATTATTTTTTCTGATGATCTCGCCTTTGAGCATGGCGAAAGCACCTATAAATCGCTGAAGGCGGCGCTTGATGGCGGTGTGGAAGGACGACCCGACAACGTTATTTTCTACGCCACATCGAACCGGCGGCATCTGATGCCGCGCCAGATGATCGAGAATGAACGCTCAACCGTGATCAACCCGTCTGAGGGTGTCGAGGAAAGCGTCTCGTTGTCCGATAGATTCGGCCTCTGGATCGGTTTTCATTCGATTGATCAGGAGGTGTTCTTCCAGATAGTCGATGCCTATGTCGCGCATTTCGGCATTCCAACTGCCGATAGTGACCTGCACGCCGAAGCGCTGGCCTGGTCGATGGAACGGGGTGCCCGGTCCGGCCGTGTTGCTTGGCAGTTCATTCTTGATCTGGCGGCACGCACCCAGACACCGCTTTGATATTGGCATTTCTGACCTATCCCCGACCTATTCCTAACTTATCAAGGTCCGTGGATCGATTGGCCGCCGCGCCTTGCGAATCTCGAAATGCAGCTGTGGTGTGTTGACCTTGCCGGTCTGGCCAACCGTGGCAATCTTCTGTCCACCCTCGACAACATCGCCCTCCTTGATCAATACACTGTCGAGATGCGCATAGGCGGTGATCACTCCATCCTTGTGTTTGATAAGAACCAGCGTGCCAAAGGATTTGATTTCTCGGCCGATAAAGGCAACAGTCCCGTCTGCTGCAGCCAAGACATCAGCCCCGGCAGCCGCCGCTATATTGATCCCGTCATTGTGTACGCCGCGCGCCGCCGGGCCAAATTCGGTAATCACCTCACCCGTGACCGGCCACATGAAGGGCCCGCCTGTCGACGGAGCGACGAACTGTTTGCGCGGTGGCGTTGGCACCGATGTCACTGCCTGTGCCATCGTCTGGGTGGTGGCCACCTCACTTTGCGGGATCACGCCAAGACGGGCAAAATCCGGTTCCGCCGGCAAGATCAGCCGTTGGCCGATAATCAGTGTCAACGGCACCTTGCTGCCATTTGCCGTGGCAAGCTGCTCCTCGCTGATGCCATAGCGCTCAACTATCGAACTACTGCTGTCGCCCGGAAACACCATATGAAAGCGCGGCGGTGAAAGCCTCAGTTGCTGACCCGCGCCAATGATGAATGGCGCTTCGATCTGGTTGTCCTCGATGATGGCAAGCGGGCTGACCTGATAGCGTGCAGCAATCGTATATAATGTTTCGCCGCGCATCACCGTTACATAACCGTCTGGCGGAATTGGCATGATGGATTCACGTTGCGGCGCAGTGACCACCGGTGCCAGCGCCTTTTCAGGCACGGCCTTGTCTAGTTTTAAACAGCCCGCAACCGTGATCAAAGATCCGGCAAGCAGGGCACGGCAGAGATATGTGCCAAAATTACCTTGTACTGACATTCATCATCCCTCGACCAGTGGCACAAATCTTACCGGCAAAATATAATCTTTTGCAAAGTCATTTTCAGTTCGAGTGATCACCACAATCTGCTGATCACGCCCCGCGCCGACGGGCGCCACCATGATGCCACCGATCTTTAGCTGGTTTAGCAAGGCGGCGGGCAATTCGGTGCAGCCGCAGGTCATGATGATGCGGTCAAAGGGCGCTGTTTCAGGCCAGCCTAGTGAGCCATCGCCAAGCCGGAAAGTAATGTTCGAGATTCGCAGGGCGCGAATTCTGTTCTCCGCCTCAACAAGCAATGGACGGAGTCGTTCCACTGTGTAGACGCGGCGACATAAAAACGTCAGTATCGAGGCCTGATAGCCGCTACCGGTGCCAATCTCCAGAACACGCTCTCGCCCTGTCAGCGCCAGCGCACTGGTCATTCGGGCAACGACATAGGGCTGGCTGATCGTTTGGTCCATTGGGATAGGCAGCGAGGCATTCTCATAGGCATGTTGACGTAGCGCCGCTGGCACAAAATCCTCACGCGGCACCTTCTCCATCGCCGACAGCACCGCAGAGTCATTGATTCCCTGTCCGCGCAGGGTCATCGTCAATTGTGCTTTGAGATTCTGGAAATCTTCCATGTCCGGTTTCTTCTCGTTTTGGCCGCGATGATAAAGCCCAAGATCGCTCAAAGCCACCGGACTTTTGTTACTTTATTTTGTTTGTCACCTCATCCCCAGTTGTCAAACACCCGTGGCATAAAGTACCCGTGTTGTCAGAGACCCATGTTGTCAAAGGCTCGTGTCGTTAGGGTGGCCTGGATGTCGAAAGCGGTGATATCCATGCCGAGCGCAGTCAGCGCAATCCAGCCATCATCCATAACCGCGCGATCGCTGCCGGCGAGTGTCTCCGGTGCGGCAATGACCGGCCCCAGGCGAAAGCTGTTCGGCACAGAGCCGGCAACAATCTGGTCGCCAACCTTGTGTCGGTCAAGGCTTGCGGGCTTGATGCCTCTGACCATGGCAGCATCACAGGAGGGGAAATTGACGTTCATGATCGTGCGTTCCGGCCATCCATGATCCAGCAGGTGACGGATCACATATTCGCCATGCTGCGTCGCCACATCAAAATCACCCTGCTCGACACCGGCATTGCGCTGCGACAGCGCGATTGCCGGCACATTCTGCAATGTCGCTTCCATCGCCGCCGCGATTGTTCCTGAATACAGCACGTCATCGGCGACATTCATCCCGGCATTGATGCCGGACAGGACAAGATCGGGTTTTTTATCCATCAGTTGCTCAAGTCCCAGAATGACACAGTCACTGGGCGTGCCGCCAACAGCGAATTGCTGCGGGCCACGCGTCTTAACCATTATATCCCGGCGCAGGGTTATGGCACGTGATGCGCCCGATTTATTGTCCATCGGCGCGACAATCCAGATATCGTCACTGAGCTGGCGAGCAATCCCGGCCAAAATCTGAATGCCCATGGCATCAAAGCCATCATCATTGGAGAGAAGAATCCGGCCAACCGGCTTGCTTGATGCGTTGGAGGCTGACGACACGGGGGGTGATGACATGGTACATCCTGGCGTTCACAAAAAACAAAAACAAAAACGGTCAACAGACCGCCAAAAGAGAAAGACAACTCAAAAGGAGCAACTACCACCCATCAGGCTGGCGCTATCCGGTCGCTCCTCATATAGGAATGCAGTACTGTCGGCAACTGGACCGTACCATCTTCCTGCTGTCCATTTTCCAGCACTGCGATCATAGCCCGGCCGACAGCAACGCCAGACCCGTTCAATGTATGGACAAACTGGATGTTGCCATTGTCGTCACGAAACCGCGCCTTCATGCGGCGTGCCTGAAACGGCCCACAATTTGAACAGGATGAAATCTCGCGATACATACCCTTGCCCTCATTCTGTCCGGGCAGCCATACCTCGATGTCATAGGTCTTCTGGGCAGAAAAGCCGGTATCGCCAGAGCAAAGCCTTACCACCCGATAAGGCAGTTCGAGCTGCTGCAACACCTCCTCGGCACAGGCGGTCATACGCTCATGCTCGGCAGCTGATTCGCCGGGTGTCGTAATGCTGACAAGCTCGACCTTGCTGAATTGGTGCTGGCGGATCATGCCGCGCGTATCGCGGCCCGCCGACCCAGCCTCCGACCGGAAACAGGGTGTATGCGCCGTCATCCGCAGGGGCAGGCTGTTGGCATCGACAATCTCGCCAGCGACAATATTGGTCAGCGGCACCTCGGCGGTGGGGATCAGCCATTTATCATTGGCACGGTAAAGATCTTCGGCAAATTTTGGCAGCTGGCCGGTGCCAGTCATCGTCTGCGTGTTGACCAGATAGGGCGGTATCGTCTCGACATAGTCGAATTTGCTGGTGTGCAGATCAAGCATAAAGGCGGCCAACGCGCGTTCCAGTCTGGCAAGCTGATGCCGCAGAACGACAAAACGCGCCCCCGACACTTTGGCACCAAGGGCAAAATCCATCTGCTCCAACCCTTCACCAATCTCCACATGATCGCGGGGGGTGAAAGAAAAACCTGGGATCGAGCCATGCGTGCGCACCAGCTCATTGTCATCTTCATCATCGCCAGCCGGTACCGCGTCATCAAGCTGGTTCGGCAGTTCCATCAACCGACTGTCAAGCTGCGCGGCAAGGGTGTTTTCCTCGGCTTCCATTTCTGGCATCTGCTGTTTGATGTCATTGACCTCGGCGATAAGCGCATCCGAATCCCTGCCCTGAGATTTCAGTGCGCCAATCTCCTTTGACGCCTGATTGCGCCGTGATTGCATCTCCTGCAGACGGACCTGCAACCCACGGCGCTTGCTGTCAATCTCGAGGATAGCCCCGGCCACGGGATCAAGCCCGCGCCGGGCAAGTGCGGCATCGAATTGCTCTGGGTTATCGCGGATGAAGCGGATGTCATGCATGGTGGGCCTAAATCCTCGAAGATAAAATTGGTCTGATTGCTGAGCTAAAAAATCGTTTGTTAAACTCCCGGCGACCCGCCCTCTGGTCGCGGTCATCGGCTGGTCAGGCTGTGTCCTCATCCTTTGGGGCTATGATTTTTGCGCCGAAAACCGATATCTCATAAAGCAGGATAATCGGCAAGGCCAGCAGCAACTGCGACACCACATCCGGTGGGGTCAGCACGGCGGCGGCAACAAAAGCGACGACAATCGCAACCTTGCGCTTTGCGGCAAGCCCTTCCGGTGTGACAAGGCCGGCCCGCGCCAGCAGCAGCAACACCACCGGCAACTCGAAAGCAAGTCCAAAGGCAAAAATCAGCCGCATAATCAGTGAAAGATATTCGCTGATTCGGGGTTCAATCTCAATCGCCAGCGCGCCATCGGTGGCGGCCATCTCAAACGAGATGAAAAAGTTCCATGCCATGGGCGTGACCACATAATAGACCATCGCCGCGCCAAGCGTGAACAGCACCGGGGTCGCTACAAGGAATGGCAGAAAGGCGCGTTTCTCGCTGCGATACAGCGCCGGGGCAACAAATTTGTAGATCTGCATGCTGATGATCGGAAAGGAAATACACAGCGCCGCGAAAAACCCGACCTTGATCTGCGTGAAAAATCCCTCATGCAGCGCCGTGAAAATCATCCGGCCGCCGCCTTTTTCCTCCATGATCTCGGCCAGGGGGGCCTGCAGGAAAATAAAAACATGATTAGCGATGCTGTTGCTTACACCGCCGCCGGGCATTGGCGAGATGAACAGGACAAACAGCACAAGAAAGGCCAACAACGCAACACCGAGCCGGTTGCGCAATTCGGTCAGATGACCGATCAGCGACATCTGTCCCCCGTCGGCCTCTGTCTCTGGCGTGTTGTTCATCTCTGCCATCTTGTCTAGCTTTTTGCTTTTTCGGCGGTGCTTATGGAAGTGTTTGCGGAAGTGTTTGTAGCAGCGGCTTTATCGGGTGTCGGCTCCGGGGTTTTGGTCGCCGCTGCCATTTCGTCACCAGCGTTCTTGGCAATCGCGCCAATGCCTTTGACATCATCACCGGCGACATCTTTGCCAATGCTGTCCTTCAGACTGCCAACGGTTTCCCCGACCCCGCCCGTTGGATCAATCGCATCGGCAATTTCGTTAAGATTTCCGGATTTTGCCTGATCAAGCGTCTTTTTCAGATCGGCTACATCGGCCTCATTCGCAAGATCGGTCATGCTGCTGGTGAATTCATTGGCGGCGCGCCGGATCTGGCGCATGACACCGGTAAATCCCCGCAACATTTTGGGCAGTTCTTTTGGGCCAACGACCATCACAAGGACGAAGGCGACAACAAGAAATTCCCAACCACCGATATCGAGCATGACGCGTCTCTACCGGTTATTTTTTGGCAGCGGATTTTTTGCTGGCTTTTTTGGAAGCGGATTTTTTGGCGGTTGCTGTCTTCGCAGCTTTTTTCGCAGGTGCCTTTTTCTTGGCGGCTTTTTTGGCTGCTGGCGCTGCCTCAATGACCTCAACCTCGTCCTCGGCTGCAGATTCTTCCTCACTGCCTTTCAGGCCGGTTTTGAAGTTGCGTAGGCCTTTTCCGAAATCTCCCATGATTGCCGACACTTTACCGCGACCACCAAACAACAACAGAACAACGGCAAGAATGACAATCCATTGCAATGGGCTCATAAAACTCATGGCATTTCCTCTTAAACTTTTCAGGATATGGCATTTACGCCACCTGACTCTGACCTGACTATAAACAGGCAATGGGGGTAGAACAACAATTCCTTGCACAAACCGCTGGCAGTACCCTGTGTTTTTTGCCGCATCCCACCCGGCGAACGCGGCCCACCGGCGCGCCGCCGTTAGTTGGCGGCAAAAACAAAGGCCTGTTCGGCATCAACACTGATCCGGACCTGCGTTCCCTCATCAAAGGAATTCAACCCGGGAACCCGGGCATGCAGATGGAGCTCATCCGTTCCAGTGGGAACCGACAGATGAATTAGCGATGCGCGCCCAAGCAGACGTGCTTCCATCACCACGGCATTGGCAACAACGCTGCTGTCCGGTTCGATCCGCAACGCCTCATAGCGAATGACGATGCTGGCGGGATCGCCATCTCCCATTTCGGCACGCGCGTCAAAATTACCAAGCGGCGTCTCGATTTGGCCATCTCTGACCACGCCCTCGACCCGATTGACCTCCCCAAAGAATTCGGCAACGAAAGCGCTGTTCGGCTGACAATAGAGATTGACCGGGCGTCCAGTCTGCGTCACCGTCCCGTCACGCAGAACGATGATCCGGTCCGACATGAACATCGCCTCCTCGGCATCATGCGTCACCATCAGCGCTGCGGTTTTTGTTGCCTTTAGCACATGCAACATCTGGTCACGAATGCGCTCGCGCAAGCGGCTGTCAAGCCCGGCATAAGGTTCGTCGAGCAGGATTACCGATGGCTTTGGCGCCAGCGCACGGGCAAGGGCGACACGCTGTTGCTGGCCACCCGATAATTCATGCGGATAGGCATCGGCCAGCCTCTCTATATTGACCTCGGCCAGCACATCCAGTCCCCGCCGTGTGGCGAGGCTACCTTTTACCGGCAGACCAAAGACAACATTCTCGATTACGCTGAGGTGCGGAAACAACGCATAATCCTGGAACATGAAGCCGACACCGCGTTTTTCAGGCGGCATCATCATTTCAGGGCCAGACACTCTGTTGCCATCCAGCCAGATTTCGCCGCCAAGCGGTTGCTCAAGTCCAGCAGCAAGACGCAGCAGGGTTGTCTTGCCACATCCAGAAGGCCCCAACAGCGTGACAACCTCTCCCTCATTTACTGTCAGGCTGATATCACTCACTGACTTGGTTCCACCATAGGCATGTGCAATGTTGCGAAACTCAAGCATCCGCGCCCTCCTCATCCGAATTGACGTTCAATCCGGCTTCTACCATAGCCTCTTCCATCAACTGATCATCCAGCAAATCATCCCCCTCTTCATCGCTATCGTCATCCTGATTTGTTGCTGGGCTGTCCATCAGTGCGCCAAGAATTTGCCCCTTGCGTAGCAGGCCAGCTGACTTCAACTCGTCAAGTCCGGGTAGGTCGGTGATGCTGTCAAGGCCAAAATGGTCAAGAAAAACCGGACTAGTTCCCCAGGTCAAGGGCCGTCCCGGCGTCCGACGCCGGCCACGTGGCTTGATCCATGTCAGTTCCAGCAGAATGTCGATGGTTCCCTTTGACAGGCTGATCCCCCGGATTTCCTCGATCTCAGCCCGTGTGATGGGCTGATGATAGGCGATAATCGCCAAAACCTCGAGGGCGGCGCGCGACAGTGGGCGTTCCACCTGTTTGTGCTGGCTCAGCCGTTCAGCAATCTCCGCGCGGGTACGAAAGGCCCAACCATCCCCCACCTGTCGCAACTCGATGCCGCAGTTTGTATCAAAACGCTGGCGGATCATCTCAACGATTTCGGCCATGTCCTGCTCATCGGGGATATGGTGCCGTAATTCGCGTTCGCGCACGGGTTTGTCAGAGGCAAAGATAATCGCCTCAACCGTCGCGGCGTAGCCCATCAGCTCTGTCTTTTCGGTCATGGTGCATCCTTGGATTTGATGTAGAGCGTTGCGTAATGCGCATCCTGGCGTAATTTTAGCAGCCCATCGCGGGCCAATTCAAGCGATGCGACAAAATGCGATGCCGTTGCCGAACGCCGGTCGATTGGCGCGCGCAGATTGGGGGGAAGAAAACTCTCCAGCGTTGTCCAGTCGGGCATGCCGCCAATCAGATGCCGCAGGCGTTTCGCCGCTTCCTCGACCGAAAACAGCTTTGTCGCCTCAATCGTCAGCGTTTCATTCTCCAACCCTGATTGGATACCGCCATAACAGGCCAGCAAATTATACAGGCTTGCCTGCCAGACCGCCTCGTTGGTGATGCTGAATTGTTCAACTGCGCCCCGTGCAAACCGCTGTTGGCCAAGCCGGGGTAGTGATATCAGCCGTTTTGCCGCTTGTTGCATGGCCTCAAGGCGCACCAGTTGGTAGCGCAGCGCATCAGCCATATCGATGATTTCCTCATCCTGTTCCGGCTCCGGGTCGGGCAGCAGAAGCCGAGATTTCAGATAGGCAAGCCACGCCGCCATCACCAGATAATCGGCAGCAACCTCCAGATCAAGCTGCCGAGCACTAATGATAAAATTGAGATATTGTTCGGCAAGCGGCAAAATCGCGATCTGCGTCAGATCGACTTTTTGATCACGCGCCAGCGACAGCAATAGATCAATCGGCCCCTCAAATCCCTCAAGATTGACAAAAAGCGCCAGTTGCTCGGCATCGCCGCGGCGGATATCAGCCTCGAAACTGTCATCACTTGGGTTTGTCATTGGCGTCGCTGCGTCATTGGCTTCGTTCAGTCATTGGCTGGGTGAGGTGAATTTGCGTAGGATACAATCCTGTCCGGCGCGTTTTAGCGATGCACAAATGGTGTCGGCAGCTTCACGTGGCAGTGGTTCCGAGACAACGCGCCAGAAAATGCCATTGTCGCCCGTGTCGATAATGATCGTCCCCAGCGTCGCACCCTGCAACCGTTTTTCATGCTTTTTCAACAGCAATCCTGCCTGCTCAGCGGCAACATCTTCTTTGCGGAAGGCGGCAAGCTGGACTATATAGGTCGGCTCGTTGGGGTCGGCCGCAACACGTGATGTGGTGATCGGCCGGCTTTCCGGTTTCTTTGGTTTCGTTGGCTTTGGCGTGGCTGTAATGGTCTTGGTTGGCTTTTCCAGGTTTTGGGTTGCCGCTGCATCTTTCGCGTCAAGTGCATCCTTGGCTTCAGATTCGTTCTTGGTTTCTGGCGCTGCATCCTCTGCATCTGTGACGCTGTTCTGAACATTTGTGTCCGCCAACTGTGTCGCTGTCACCTTTTCGGTGTCCGTTTTGTCGCCGCTTTTTGTGCCATTTTCGTGTTTTGTGCTCAATTCTGGTGCGGTACTGGTCTCACCATTCCTCTGGCTGGCTACCTCGGTCTCAAGCTTCTGCCGGGACTCTTGTAAAGGTTCAATGGTAACAGGAGGCAATTCCGGTGCGTCCGATGGTGGCAGCAACGTCTCCACCTCCTCGGTCTCCGGGGTCAGGTCGCCCAGCATTCTCATCACCTTGGAGTCCTGGTTGGTGATGATCTTTCCACCTGCGTCAACCGGCTTTGTCTTGAACGGCCCATCCTCTGCGCGGATCATCACGATATCGCTCGATGTCTGCGGCATCAGCGCGGGCAGATACAGATAAGCCGCACCAGCGGCGGCAGCGATCAACAGGCTCAGCAGCGATAAAGCCAGCCAGTTTATGCCAGATTTTTTTCCTGTATTCTCAGACATCTCGCCTCCTACATTTCTTCCTTGGCCGGGATCGCCAAAACGTCGAGGCCTGATCTAATCACCGTTGCCGTGGCCTTGACAAGCCACAGCCGTGCCGCTGTCAACTCGGCATCATCATCCAGCATGAAACGCAGCGATGGGTCCTCACGGCCGGCGGTCCACAGGGAATGAAAAGCGCTGGCCAGATCCATCAGATAGAAGGCTATACGATGTGGCTCGTAGGTGGCGGCGGCTGAAACCACAATGCGCGGCCAGCTGACCAGCTGTTTGATCAATGCCAGTTCTGCCGGCACGATCAATCTGTCGAGATTAGCCTCGTCTGGCATTGCACCTGCTTGCCGCAGCACCGAACTGCATCTTGCATGGGCGTATTGCACATAGAAAACCGGGTTGTCGCGTGATTGTTCAGTCACCTTGGCGTAGTCAAAATCAAGTGTCTGATCGCTGCGCCGTGTGAGCATGATGAAACGAATGACATCGGCGCCAACAGCGTCAATCACATCGCGTACAGTGACAAAATTGCCGGCCCGTTTGGACATCTTCACTGGCTGGCCATTTTCCATCAGATTGACCAGCTGACACAGCTTAATTGCCAACATATCCTTTTGCCCGGACAGCGCTTCAACCGCGGCCATCATGCGTTTGACATAGCCGCCATGATCCACACCAAAAATATTGATCAGCGTGCCGCCAGTGCGTTCCAGCTTGTCCAGATGATAGGCAACGTCAGACGAGAAATAGGTCCAGCCCCCATCTGATTTTTGTAACGGACGGTCCGTGTCATCGCCGAAATTCGTGGCCCGGAACAGCAATTGCTCGCGTGGTTCCCAATCCTCTGGCTCCTTGCCCTTTGGCGGTTCCAGAACCCCGCGATAGAGATGACCATCCTGTTGCAGCTTGTCCATCGCCGCCTGCACTGCACCGCCCTCGACAAGCGCCCGTTCGGATGAAAACACATCCATCTCGATGCCAAGCCCCGCCAGATCTTCGCGGATCATTACCATCATCGCCTCGATCGCAAAATGCCGCACAGGGGTAAGCCATTCGCTCTCCTCATGCGCCAGATACCGATCACCGTCACGCGCCGCCAGCGCCGCGCCAACATCCTTAAGATACGCACCAGGATAGAGGCCGGATGGAATTTCGCCGATCACCTCACCAAGCGCCTCGCGATAGCGCAGATAAACAGACCGCGCCAATGTGTCGACCTGTCCACCGGCATCATTGGTGTAATATTCACGCGTTACGTTCCAGCCGCTGAACTCGAGCAGGCCGGCAAGCGCGTCACCCAGAACAGCGCCTCTGGCATGTGCTGCATGCAACGGCCCGGTTGGGTTTGCCGACACATATTCGATATTGACTGATTTGCCAGCACCGCTGTCATTGGTGCCATAATGCGCACCAGCCATCAGAATGCTGCGCAGCTCCGCCGACCACAGACGTGGCTCGACACTGATATTGATGAAGCCCGGCCCCGCGATATCGACCGCAGTGACACCGTCGCACGCCGCTAGTCTTTCGGCCAGCAGCGTGGCCAAATTCCGCGGCTTCATCCCGACTTGCTTTGCCAGAACCATGGCGGCATTACAGGCAATATCCCCATGTGAGGCATCGCGGGGCAATTCAAAGACGATTTTGCTGGCATCGGCCGCATCTGGAATCGTACCCACGGCTTTCAGATCATCAAAAATCACTTTAAATTCTGTTTTGAATAATTTGAAAATATTCATAAAATTTAGTTACCGTAAGATAGGTCCAAGGTCAAAGAGTCGTTCATGTTCCAGTGCGGCATAGCGGTCGGTCATCGAGGCGATATAGTCGGCGACGATCCGTGCTGTCGCTGAGTCTGAAAGGGTTGCCAGCGGTTGCCTGTGATGAAACTGCCACTCATCGGGAAGGGTGTTTGTTTCGGCCATAAACAAATTGAACAAATCTGTCACCACCCGTTTTGCCTTGCTGGTCATTCTATTGACCTTGAAATGCCGCCACATGTTGGTGAACAGGAATTCACGCAACGCTTCAAGATCGGCCGCCATCTCCGGGCTGAAGGCAATCACCGGCGCGGATGCAGTTCTGATATCATCCGGATGCCCGGCATCTAGCGCCTGTAGATTGGCCGTCGATTGACGCAGCAGATCCTCAACGAACACCGAGATCAGACGGCGCACAAGCTCATGGGTCAGGCGGCCACGCTCAATCTCGCCATATGTTCGCTCGATGCGCGCCAGAGCTTGTTTGACCTGCGGCAGATGGGCGATATCGGCGATCTCGAACAGACCGGCGCGCAACGCGTCATCAAAATCATGCGACAGATAGGCAATGTCATCGGCAAGATTGGCTAGCTGCGCTTCCGCCGAGGCAAAGGTTGAAAGCTGCAGCGATAAAGCTGCGTCAATTTGGCTGATTGCCGGTCCAAGCTGTGCCTGGCTGGTAATCGGGCCATTATGTTTGGCCACACCTTCCAGCGTCTCCCAGCTCAGATTCAATCCGTCAAAACTGGCATAGCGCTGTTCCAATACCGTCAGGATGCGGATTGTCTGTTCATTATGCTCGAACCCGCCATAATCTGTCATACAGCGCGCCAACGCCTCCTCACCGGCATGACCAAACGGCGTGTGACCGAGATCATGCGCCAACGCCACAGCCTCAGCCAAATCATCATTCAACCGCAACGCCCGCGCCATTGACCGCGCAATCTGTGCCACCTCAATCGAGTGTGTCAGCCGTGTGCGGAAATAATCGCCCTCATGATGGACAAATACCTGCGTCTTGTGCTTCAGGCGGCGAAAGGCACCGGAATGCAGCACCCTGTCGCGGTCGCGCTGAAAGGTGGTGCGGCTGCCGAGGCTGCTATTCTCATCACCTTCATCGAATTGCCGTCCAAGCGAGGCTGGCCCATGGCAGGCATAGGGTGCAAGGCTCCGATCTTCCCCGGATGATGTGGTGATGGTATTGGTCACAATAACCCATATTGGCAGCTGAATTGGCTGGTCTTACAATACTCATTTTAAGCGCCGATGAGTAGTGTGAAATTTATCAAGCCAGAATTATCAAGAAACAATGTTTTCGGCATTAACACTCAGCGCTGGTGGCTTGATTTGAGGGTGTTGAACAGTCATATTGATAAGGCAACTTGGCGGGGAGATAGATCCAATGGCAGACAATGAGCAGATCACAACCGGCGTCACCATGTCACCGCTGGCCATAGGCAGGTTTGGCCTCAGCGAGAGCGCCGCCACGCGGATCACCGCAATGCTGGTTGGAGAAGTGGATGAAAGTTTCTTCCGAGTCGCTGTTAACGGGGGTGGCTGTTCCGGCTTCCAGTATGAATTCAGCATTGACACCAAGCGCCAGGATGATGATCTGTCCTTTACCAGTCATGGTGTCGAGGTGGTGATTGACGAGATGTCGCTGGAACTGGTCGACAATGCCGAGCTTGACTATGTGCAGGATCTGATGGGTTCATACTTCGCGGTCCAGAATCCCAACGCCACCGCATCCTGCGGTTGCGGCACCTCCTTCTCTGTCTAGCACGATGCGGGTTGCCAGCTGGAACGTCAATTCAGCCAAAGCACGGCTTGACCATATCAGTGACTGGCTCGCCGGCGACGGTGCCGATGTCCTGCTGCTACAGGAAATCAAATCGCAGACTGAGAATTTCCCGCGCGATGTATTCACTGAAAAGGGCTGGCATGTCGCCGTGCATGGTCAGAAAAGCTATAATGGTGTTGCCATTATCAGCCGTCACCCCATCGAGGATGTGATGTGCGGCCTGCCTGGCGATGGAGATGATGAACAGGCGCGCTACATCGAGGCAACAATCAACGGCACCCGTGTCGTCAGCATCTATCTGCCCAATGGTAATCCTGCGCCGGGCCCGAAATTTGACTATAAAATGGCGTGGATGGACCGGCTCTATGCTCGTTCACAGGCGCTTTTGGCTGATGAGATTCCGGTAGTTCTCGGTGGTGATTTCAATGTCATTCCCCAGGACATTGATTGTTATGATCCGCCCGGCTGGGTTGGCGATGCTTTGACCCGCATTGAGAGTCGCGCGGCATTCTTCAAAATATGCTATAGCGGTTATATTGATGCGCTTCGTGCGCTCCACCCCAGCGGTGTTCATTATACCTATTGGGATTATCAGGCTGGCGCATGGCAGCGTGACAACGGCGTTCGCATTGATCATCTGCTGCTCTCGCCCGAAGCTGGTGACAGGCTGGTGGGTGTTGGCATCGACAAAGGCCCACGCGGACTGGAACGCCCGTCCGATCACACCCCCATCTGGTGTGAGCTGGCGACGCCGGAGATTATGAACGGCTCACCTGCAGACAAAGCCGTTGCTGATAGGCGGGCCACCCTGTAATCAATCTCAAAAGAAAAAGACTCCAAAAAAAAGAAAACAGAGAAAAAGGCGGGATAAAGGCCGCCCTTCTCACTCTGATACTGGATGCTCCTGACTAGTCCCGGCACATCGTCCAATCACATGCCAATAACATGCCATGAAGGTGCGTGATCAGATCCTAGATATCGGCATAAACATGAGTTTCTGCGGCGGCACCCGGGTGCGTTACCGCGCCCTTTTCGGCTGATCCTACAGTCTGTGCATATTTCCAGATCGCTCCGGCATTGAAGTCAGTTGCACGGGCACTCCATTCGGCTTTGCGCGCAGCCAGCTCCTCATCGCTCAGATCAACATTGATCTCGCCTGTTTCGGCATCAATGGTGATGCTATCACCATTCTTGAGCAGGCCAATAGGCCCACCAACCGCGGCTTCCGGTCCAACATGCCCGATACAGAATCCACGTGTTGCGCCAGAGAACCGGCCATCGGTGATCAATGCCACCTTCTCACCGGCGCCCTGTCGATAGAGGGCAGCCGTCGTTGACAGCATTTCGCGCATGCCAGGGCCACCCTTTGGCCCCTCATAGCGGATTACCAGCACATCACCATCCTTGTAATCGCGCTTTTCAACAGCGGCATAGGCATCTTCCTCGCAATCGAAACAGCGGGCTTTTCCAGTGAATTTCAGCGTTTTCATACCGGCCACCTTCACCAACGCGCCCTCAGGTGCCAGATTGCCGCGCAAGCCGACAACTCCGCCGGTTGGTGACAGCGGCTCAACCGTTGTCCGTATCACATCCTGATTGGTTGGAAATTCGACATCGGCCAGATTTTCCGCCATCGTCTTGCCGGTTACGGTGATGCAATCGCCATGGATGTAGCCACCATCGAGCAGCACCTTCAGCAGCACCGGCGCACCACCAATCTCATACATGTCGCGCGCAACATATCGCCCACCCGGCTTTAGATCGGCAACATAGGGGGTGCGCTTGAAAATCTCGGCAACATCATGCAGATCGAAATCAATCCCGCATTCAGATGCAATCGCCGGCAAATGCAGCCCGGCATTGGTTGACCCACCGGAGGCCGCAACGATCGTTGCTGCATTTTCCAGTGATTTGCGGGTGATGATGTCACGCGGCCGCAGATTGGCCTTGATCAGTTCCATGACCATGCGCCCAGAATGATAGGCATATTCATCACGCGTCTCGTACGGTGCCGGTGCCCCGGCTGAACCCGGGATCGCAAGGCCAATGGCCTCCGACACACAAGCCATGGTGTTGGCGGTAAACTGGCCGCCACATGACCCGGCACTCGGGCAGGCAACACATTCCAGCTCATGCAGATCTTCATCCGACATATTGCCGGCGGCGTGCGCACCAACCGCTTCGAAAACATCCTGAACCGTCACGTCCTTGTCCTTAAACCGGCCCGGCAGGATCGAGCCGCCATACATGAACACTGACGGTACATTCAACCGCGCCATCGCCATCATCACCCCGGGAAGTGATTTGTCACAGCCGGCAAGCCCGACAACAGCATCATAGCAATGGCCGCGCACCGTCAGCTCGATCGAATCGGCAATGACTTCGCGGCTAACCAGCGATGATTTCATCCCCGCATGGCCCATGGCAATGCCATCGGTTACGGTGATTGTGGTAAATTCGCGCGGTGTTCCCGCATGTTCACGAACGCCGCGTTTGGCTGCCTGCGCCTGACGCGCCAGCGCAATGTTACAGGGCGCTGCCTCGTTCCATGTCGAGACGACGCCCACCAGCGGCTGCGCAATTTCTTCCTCGGTCATTCCCATCGCATAATAGAATGATCTATGCGGAGCCTTTTCCGGACCTACCGAAACATGGCGGCTTGGCATCTTGCTTTTATCAACTGGCTTCACGCTATCGGGCATTGAATGCCTCCCTTTTCTCAAAAGTAATTGCCTGCATAATGCGCAAAACAGGTCTCAAAATACAGTCCTGATTGACGATTTGTTTAGAATGGCTTGCCATCCCATTAAAGACACCATGACGTCAGGCACAGCCAACACAACGCTGCCGGGCGTCAGGATAGACGGTTCAGCGCCGCTTCCAGCACCGCCATCCGGGTTTCTTCCTCATCAAGACGGCGCCGATTTTCCGCAACCACGGCCTCCGGAGCTTTTGTCAGAAAACCGGGATTGTTCAGCTTTGCCAAAATCTTCTTCACCTCGGCACTCACCGCGCCAATCTCTTTGTTCAGGCGCGCCGCCTCAGCCTCAAAATCCAGAATGTCAGCCAGCGGCAGGCCGATCTCCAATCCATCCACACTGCTGCGGGCACTGCCCTTGTCAAACCTTTCAACAGCGGCAATCCCCTCAATACGCGCAAGACGCAGCAACGCTTGCATCTGGCTGTCCATCGCGCGTTGCTGGGCGGCGCTTGGTGCGCGGACATGCAGCACCGGCTTTGCTGACAGTGGCACATTCATCTCCGCCCGAAGATAGCGGATATCGGAAATCAGTTTGATCACAAAGCGCAAATCCTCGACCGCATCACCATCGGGCTGCGGCACCGGCGCTGGCCAATCAGCTGCAATCATCAGATCGGAGCTGCCAAAAATTTTCTGGTTCAATTCCTCGGTCAGATAGGGCATAAAGGGGTGCAGCAATTTTACCGCCCCGGCCAGAATGCTGGCGGCTACAGCGCGTGTCTCAACCGCCTCATCGTCGAGCTGCGGTTTGATCAATTCGACATACCAGTCACAATAGCTGTGCCAGACAAAGTGATAGAGCGCGTCTGCTGCCTCATTAAAGCGATATGCTTCAATCGCTGTAGAAGTTTTTGTAATAGCGTCATTATATTCTGAAATAATCCATTTATTGACGGGCTGCTTCACGGTGGCAAGATCAATTTCACCAGCGTTGGCGGTACACCCATTCAAGTCCAGAAAACGGCAGGCATTCCAGATTTTTGTGGCAAAATTGCGATAGCTTTCCAGCCGCGTTTTCGACATCTTAATGTCTCGTCCCTGTGCGGCCATGGCGGCAAGGGTGAAGCGCAGCGGGTCGGCACCATACTGGTCGGTCAGATCCAGCGGGTCCATCACGTTGCCCTTGGATTTGGACATTTTCTGACCTTTTTCATCGCGCACCAGCGCGTGGATATAAACCTCCTTGAAGGGCACCTCATCTTCCATCACATACATGCTCATCATCATCATCCGGGCGACCCAGAAAAAGATGATATCAAAGCCGGTGACCAGAACATCACCCGGATAATAGCGCGTTAGATCGCGTTGCACGTGCTCGCTTTCGTCCGGCCAACCAAGTGTCGAAAACGGCCATAAACCGCTGGAAAACCAGGTGTCCAGCACGTCATTATCACGGCTGAGCTCAACATTCTTGCCGTAATGCGCCTGCGCCGCCGCCATCGCCTCCTGCTCGCTCTCCTCGACAAAGATGTGGCCGTCCGGTCCATACCACGCTGGTATCTGGTGGCCCCACCATAATTGCCGCGAGATGCACCAAGGCTGGATGTTACGCATCCACTCGAAATATGTCTTTGACCAGCGTTCGGGAACGAATTTTGTCCGCCCCTCCTCGACCGCGCGGATCGCCGGTTTTGCCAGCTCGGCGGCGTTGACGTACCACTGATCCATCAGCCATGGCTCGATGACGACGCCAGAGCGGTCACCATGCGGTAACGAGTTCTGCACCTTTTCCTCAAAATCAACCAGCCCCTCCTCCGCCATATCTGCCAGAATCTGCCTGCGCGCCTCATACCGGTCCATGCCTTGATATTTTGCCGGAATTTCCGGGATCGCCGCCATAGTTGCGGTTTCCGTCATCAGATTGATCAATGGCAGATCGTGTCGGCGGCCAACCTCAAAATCATTGAAATCATGTGCGGGTGTTATTTTCACCGCGCCTGATCCCTTTTCAGGGTCGGGGTATTCATCGGCAATGATCGGGATGAGCCGGTTTGACAGCGGCAGAATGGCCATTTTGCCAACCATATGCTTATAGCGTTCATCATCAGGATGCACCGCCACCGCGCCATCACCAAGCATCGTTTCCGGTCGTGTTGTGGCGATCGAGATGAACTTGTCCGTTGGTCCCTCAATGCGATATTTCAGGTGCCACATGGAGCTCTCCTGCTCGCGCTGCTCGACTTCAAGGTCGGAGATTGCGGTCAGCAGTTTCGGGTCCCAATTGACCAGCCGTTTGTCGCGATAGATCAGCCCGTCCCGGTGCATCTGGACAAAGATCTGCCGTACCGCCTTTGACAGCCCCTCATCAAGCGTGAAGCGGTTGCGCTCCCAATCGGGCGACGCCCCGATACGCCTTAGCTGGCGCTGGATGGTGCCACCGGACTCGGCTTTCCATTCCCAGACCTTGTCAATAAACGCCTCGCGGCCGATATCACGGCGATAAATCTTCTGGTCGGCAAGCTGGCGTTCTACGACCATCTGCGTGGCGATCCCAGCATGATCCTGTCCCGGCTGCCACAGCGCGTCGCGCCCCACCATCCGGTGGTAGCGGATCAAAAGATCCTGCAGGGTGAAAGTTAGCGCATGCCCCATATGCAAGCTGCCGGTAACATTTGGCGGCGGCATCATGATTGTATAGGGCGTTTTTGCAGAGGCCGGATCGGCGGCAAAATGCCCTGCCTCTTCCCAGGTCTCGTACCAATCAGCCTCAATGGATTTGGGATCATAATTCTTTGGTAAAATTGACTCTGCCATGCCTGGTCCCGGATGTGCGGATATGATTATTATCTGCGCGATTGTTTCAAGTGTGATTGTATCAAGTGTGACCGTATCAAGGGTGATTATTTTCTGCTCTGCGCGGAGGTTTTACGACACTCGCCCGCATCCTGCAACGCATCTTGGCATCCCGTAACGCATCTCGGCACTAAAGCCTCATCCAGGTCGCATCCACGCTGCATCTTTTCACCCCCATAGCGCCGCCACGTTCTGTCGCGGGGAAAACGCCAATTCCGATGCCGGATGCGGATCACTTCCCGGAGAACGGAAGAATACTGCTGAAATAGGGTACTGGTGTAGCTTCATCCTCAAGAGGCCCAAGCACGTCATCAAGTCCAAGTGCGCGCGACGTCAGCCGGCCAAGTGCCGCCTGCAATCGGTATGCGCTGAGCAATAGATCATGCTGTGCTGAAACAAGCCGGAGTTCGGCGTCATTGACATCCTGTTCAGCGTCCTGCACGTCAAGGCTGGTTTTCTGCCCAAACTCAAACTCGTTACGAATGCCATCTGCGACCAGTCGCGAGGCCTCAACCTCTGCCTGAACCGCCGTCACCTGTGACCGTGCCGTCTCGAGCGAACGGAAATTCTTGCGCACATTCAGCCCCACCTGGCGGAGCATGTCATCACGCGCGAATTGCGCTGCTGCCAGTTTTGCCGACAGATTGCGTGATTTTGCTCGTGTTGCGGTGGTCACCATCAGCGGTGTTGTCAATTTGATCTGCGCCGACAGCACAGTTTTGTCACTGGCGGTTCCGGTTGCGTTCGTATCACTCGCGCTCAAATCGAATGACACTTTGGGTTTTACCGATGACAGCAAGGTGTCAAACCCCTGCATTGCGGCGTCTTCATTGGCTTCAACGCGGCGGATATCGGGATGTTCTGTGCGGCCAATTTCTTCAGCATCTGCAAGGCTTGTTGGCAATGTTGATCCCACCGCTGGCACCGCCAGTTGCACCGCCTCATTTCCGGTGATCGAATGAAATTCATCCTCGGCGTTACGCAATGCCGTTCTGGCGATGATCAATGTTGATTTCGCCCGGGCATAGCGCGCCTTGGCCTCGGCAACGCGTGTTGGTGTCGCCGCACCTGCCTCTACCCGCACCCGTGCAGCATCGACATGTGCCTCCATTCGCTTGGCATTGTCCTCATTCAACGCCACATCACGCTGCGCCTTGACCACGGCCAGATGTGCCTCGATCGCGCCCGTTAGCACATTTTGCTCGACACTCTCATAACCAGCTGTCTCTGCGCGCAGCATGATTAGATCAAGCTTGGTGCCTTCTTCTGTCTGGCCTCCATCATACAGGTTCTTCGATAGTGTGATGCTCGCCGCCGCAGATAAGCTGTCATCAAAGCCACTGCTGGTGGCACTGTCCGTCTGTGATTGTTTTCCGGTGAAACTGCCGGTTGCTGACCAGTCTGTGGTGGCAGCATTGACACCGATTTTCTCTCTGGCCGCGATCCAGCTTTGCCGCGCTGCCGCTAGCGAAGCGCTATTGCCAAGCGCCGCGCGCATGCTGCTTTCCATATCAGCCGCGAGCGTGGATAAGGAAGACATGATCATGCTAAACCCTACGAGTATTATCATCGCTGTGCATCGTATCACACGTTTCACTGGGGCCTCCATCTGTTTTATCCACGATATGTGTATTATTTAAGGTCCGGCAATCAGCTTGCGTTATCTTTTGCCTAGAACACAAATTCCTGTTTTGCTTTGAATTCGTCGAGTACGGGTGTCTGAGCGTCAAAAAGCGGTGTGCGTGCGAAGCCAGCACCGGCACGGCACCATAGACTAGCCACGCCAACGGGCGCGTCAGCTTGCCGCCACACGGCCACCAGCTTGCCTTTAGGTGTCAATTGGTCAAGCAGTTTTTCCGGCATATGGGCAACCGCACCCTCAACCAGGATCCGCTCATAAGGCCCTTCTTTGCTGCAGCCATCGCTCAGTCGTGACTTAATCACTGCTGCATTGTCACTCCCGATCGAAACCAGCGTTTCCTGAGATTTTTCAACCAACTGTGCGCGCGTCTCAATAGAAATTACCGAGCCAGCAAGCTGCGCCAAAATCGCCGTTCCATAGCCGGTTGCACCGCCAACGATCAAAACGTGATCGTTCATCCCTACATCAAGCGCCTGTACTAAACGTGCCAACACCATAGGCTCCAGCAACCAGCGCCCGCCCGGGAGTGGCAGATCCTCGTCTGCATATGCAATGCTGCGCTGCGATTTGCCAACAAAAAGTTCTCGTGGGACCGTGGCAAATGCCTCAAGAACCCTCTCATCAGTCACCTTCGTTGGTCTTATTTGGCAATCCACCATCATGCGGCGGGCGGCAGATAAGTTCATTTCGTTCATCAAATTTTTCTCTGAGCTAAAGCATTTCAATTTTGAAGGTGGCTTGCGTTAGCCATCATGGCAACTCAATAAGGCCGACGTCTTCGTGTTAAAGCGAAAAGCTGTAAAATTCAATATTTCAGTTTTGAAATTTCATTTTATAAGCGCTGAAGCTCTCAAAGAAGCCACTCTAAAAAAAATTAAAGGCTATTATTCAGTTATTTAGTTGACACTTCAGATGTTCTTTTTGAACTGCTTGCTCATGACGAAAAAATAAAGCAAAATAATGGTAGCCCTTCAAATTTGGCCGACCTGTGGATGTTTAAATCTTGCGGGTGTCCCGCCAAATAGCAGAAATTTGTTTCTCGGGCGCTCATGTGGCCGGAAGAAGCTGCTTTTACACCAGAAAGGATTGCTTTTGACGGAGGGACTATTATGCCAATAGGATTAAATGGTGAGCTGTCACCGCAAGATATGAATGCTGAAAATATG
>CACCQD010000009.1 GCA_902547925.1 uncultured SAR116 cluster alpha proteobacterium
ACAGAGTCTGAATCGCTGACAGAAATTGACCGCTTTTGTAACGCTATGCTAGCAATCGCCAGAGAGATTGAGCGAGTTGCTGAAGGCACTTGGCCAGCCGATGACAACCCCTTGGTCAATGCTCCTCATACAAGTGATGACATCCTTGCCGATGATTGGACACATCCCTACAGCCGGAGACAAGCGGCGAATCCTGAGGGCAATTCACAGGCCAATAAATTTTGGCCGCCAGTGGGCCGAGTTGATAACGCTTATGGCGACCGCAATCTCATTTGTTCTTGTCCGTCAATTGACGAATGGGAGGAAGAAAAGGAGTGGACGATTTTGTAGAGTTACTATTTCCATGATGATTTCTTTATATTTAATCATTCATGCGGACAATGACCCATGAGAGACCTTCAGAGGCCTGGACGTTCGCCAGTGGCGGCACCAAACGCTATGGCAAGCACTTCCCATCCACTTTCATCACAATCAGCAATCAGCATTTTGCAGGCTGGGGGCAATGCCCTTGATGCGGCGATCGCAGCAGCAGCCGTTCAGGCGGTTGTAGAACCTGGGTCGACAAGCGTTGGTGGCGATTGCTTCTGTCTTTACACTCCAGATGGTGCAGGCCGGCCCGTTGCTTTCAATGGCTCTGGGCGGGCACCTTTAGGTCTCAGCAGCGACTGGCTGTTAGAGCGTGGCATATCCGAAATCCTCCAGCAATCACCTCATTCTGTCACCATTCCGGGGGCGGTAGATGCCTGGGTGCAATTGAGCAATGATCACGGCCGGCTCTCGCTTGCGGATATTCTGGCACCGGCAATCAACTATGCCCGTGACGGCTATCCAATAACGCAGCGCGTTGCCAGCGATTTTATAGCTGGCTCTTATGTTCTGGACAGTGACGGGGCAGCTGTCTTTCTGGAACAGGGCAGCCCGCCGGCAATGGGAACACGGCATGCCCAGCCAGCGCTTGCCACAACTCTAGAATGCATCGCCAAACAAGGGCGCGATGGCTTCTACAAGGGGCGAGTTGCCGATGATATTCTCGCAAAATTGCGCGCCGTTGGCGGGCTACACACGGAAGATGATTTTGCCGCCGCCGTTGGCGAATATGTAGCGCCGATCAAAACAGCGTTCCGTGGATATGACATCTGGGAATGCCCCCCAAACGGACAGGGAATGATTGCTCTACAACTGTTGAACATCATGTCTGGCATCGAAACCTTTGGTGATGACCCACTCAATCCAGACAGGATGCACCATGAAATTGAGGCAGGTCGCCTTGCTTATCGGGACCGTGGCACCTGCCTTGCCGATCCGGCCTTTTATGAGGTGCCTGTGGAAACCATCATCAACCAAGACTACGCCGCTAATCTGCGGGACATGATTGATGCCAGGCATGCTCTTAAAGAGCTTCCACCCTCACCACTTCCAGCTCATAAGAGCACTGTCTACATCACCGTGGTTGACGGTGAGCGCAACGCTTGCAGCTTTATCAATACGCTTTACTACGGTTTTGGGTCAGGAATCATGGCGCCGGAGTCAGGTGTGTTACTACAGAACCGTGGAATGGGTTTTGTCGTTGATCCATCCCATCCAAACCGCCTTGAACCAGGCAAACGCCCGTTACATACAATCATTCCTGCAATGGCAACGCGCGACGGGCGTGCGGTCATGCCGTTTGGCGTCATGGGCGGTGAATATCAGGCCTTCGGCCATATGCAGCTGCTGACCCGCATGTTCGACTATGGTCTGGACATCCAGATGGCACAGGATATTGCCAGATATTTTCCCGATCCCTTTGAGAACAAAATTGAGGTTGAGAGTCCGGTCCCCGATGCAACGCGGCAAAGGCTGATTGAAATGGGGCATAACATTGTCCTGGCACAGCGTCCAATCGGCGGATCACAAGCGATCTGGATCGATTGGGAGCAGGGCATCCTGACCGGCGGTTCAGACCCCCGCAAGGATGGATGCGCAATTGGCTATTGACGCGGTACATCCCAGACTATCCGCCAGTCCCAAAAACGCTTAACCATAACCCCCGCATGTGGTAAACCGCCCACATATTCACCTGTCATGGACAAGAGTTGGCAATGCCCGATCAAGATCCTGTTTCCGCCTTTCGCGCATTGAAGGGTCAGCGTAAGATTGTTTGCCTGACGGCCTATACCGCCCCGATGGCAGCGGCTCTTGACCCGCATTGTGATCTGATGTTGGTCGGAGATTCGCTGGCGATGGTTGTCTACGGCATGGACAACACTCGCGACATTGATCTCGATACGATGATCCGCCACGGCAAGGCCGTGATGCGGCAACGGGAGAAAGCCCTTGTGGTGATTGATCTGCCAGCCGGCAGCTACGAGGACAGTCCACAACAGGCGCTCGCCAGCGCCCGCCGCGTGATTGATCAGACCGGGGCGCATGGCGTCAAACTCGAAGGTGGTGTCGCCATGCAGGCTCATGTGCAGGCCATTTGCAGTTCCGGTATTCCGGTAATGGGCCATATCGGTCTGTTGCCGCAGCACGCGGCCTCTGTCAAAAAGTTCCGAATCACCGGAAAGACGGACGAAGAGGCCTCGCAGTTGATGCGTGATTGCGAGGCGCTGGCCGAAGCGGGCGTTTTCAGCATAGTCATGGAAGGAATGATCGAACCGGTTGCCAGCGCGGTTGCCGCCGCCTGCCCGGTGCCAAGCATCGGTATTGGCGCCTCGCCAAACTGTGACGGCCAGATTCTCGTGACCGAGGATATGCTTGGCATGTTTCACGCCTATATCCCAAAATTCGTGCGAAAATTTGCCACCCTGCAACCGGATATCACGGCAGCGGCCATAGCCTACCAACAGGCGGTCATAAGCGGTGATTTTCCCGAAGCCGATCATCTCTATTATCTTGAGGACGAAAAGAAGACGTGATGAGGCAGGTCGTGCAGGACAGGCAAGACGCCAGAACACGCATCGCCGAATGGCGCGGCAAAGGCCTGACAAGCTGTCTCGTGCCAACAATGGGCGGCATACATGCCGGTCATCTGGCGCTGATGGAGCGGGCCCGTGCGGTTGCCGACAGGGCCGTTGTCAGCATCTATGTGAACCCAACACAATTTGCCGCCAATGAGGATTTTGACAGCTATCCGCGTTGCTTGGAAGCAGATATGGCCTCTATCGGACAACGAGCAGACATGGTCTACGCTCCTGTCGACCTATATCATCCATCGCATGCGACGCAGGTCAACCCAGCCGGTGCCGCGCTTGGACTAGAAAGTGAGTTCAGGCCGCATTTCTTCACCGGCGTTGCCACCGTCGTGCTGAAACTGCTGAATCAATTGCCAACGGACTCTGCCATTTTTGGCCAGAAGGATTACCAGCAGCTTACGGTTATTCGCCAGCTTGTCCGCGATCTTGATTTGCCGGTTGAGATACTCGACCACCCAACTGTACGTGAGGCTGACGGCCTTGCGCTCTCATCACGCAACATCCACATGGCCGCCGAACATCGTGCCATTGCCCCGCAACTCCAAGCGATTTTGCGCAGAACGGCGCAACAGCTGCTGGCCGGAACGAGGCCGAAAACTGCGTTGGTCGATGGCCGAGATCTGCTGCGCCGTTCAGGCTTTACCGGCATTGATTATCTGCAGCTGTGTAACCCGATGACTTTGCAGCCAACCGAGGCCGTCACCGCCGAGGCTAGACTGCTTGGTGCCGTGCATCTGGGGGCTGTGAGGTTGATTGACAATATTGCTCTTGGGGATGTCAAGTAGGCGATGACCACGGCGCTGTCTGATATCATTGATTTTTCTGCCTGCCCGGTTTCCAACCCACTTTTCGCCGGCCAATGCGCCGCCCGTCTGGCAAGCGACGGCATTCTCACACTTCCCGGTTTTTTGCAGAGTGGTGCAGTTGATATGCTGGTCGCCGAGGCCGAAGCGCAGAAACATAACGCCTATTTCACCGCTTCCTCGCATAATGTCTACCTGTCTGAACCGCGTCCAGGTCTTGATGCCAGTCATGTGTTCAATCGCCAGATCATATCCTCAAAGGGCTGTATCACGACCGATCAGGTGCCGGAACAATCCAGGCTGAGAATCATCTATGATGCTCCGGAATTTCGGAAATTCATCGCAACGATCGTCGGTGAGCCAGCACTTTATGAATATGCCGATCCATTGTCATCGATCAATGTGCACTACGCTGATGAGGGTCAGGAGCTGGGCTGGCATTTTGACAATTCAGAGTTTGCCATTACTTTGCTGTTACAGGCGCCGCAGTCTGGCGGGCAATTCGAATATGTCCGCGATTTGCGTGATGCAGAAGCTGGTGAGATGAATTTTGCCGGCGTTGCCGCTGTTCTCGACGGTGAAGTGGTGATCGAGCGGCCGACGGTGACACAGGGGACATTGATGCTGTTCCGAGGGCGTAATGCGATGCACCGCGTCACCCCCACCATCGGCAGAACGACCCGCATTCTTGTTGTACTTGCCTATAATGCCGAACCCGGCATCGCCCTGTCCGAAGCCGCACGCATGACCTTCTTTGGCCGCCTTGGCTGAACATTACAGACGCAACTTGAAACGAAACCCTAATCGCTGTTCCGTCCTTTTTGCAATGCTGGCAACCCGTGTTCGCCATTCAGAAAATGCAACCATTCCCAGCATGTCCTGCGGTTGGCCCAAGCGATAGGACAACCCATAATCCAGTTCCCGCTCACCTGCACCGAGATCAACAACAAAATTGGCATAGGTGACACCACCATCAAGCGTTCGCGCTACCGGAACCCGGAAGGTGAACTTGGCGGATTCAAGCTGCACCGGTTAGCTGATGGCAAAACGAACCTCACCTGCATGCGCCGTGTCAATACTAACGCCAACCGCCCAACTCGATGAAATCACCGGATCAGCTTTTTCCATGAGGCTTGGCGCGGTGCCGATATCAAGAATGGTGATCCCGGAGGGACTCGAACCCCCTACCTACAGATTAGGAATCTGTCGCTCTATCCTGATGAGCTACGGGACCACATCGGCACAGTCTACAAACATTTGCCAACCGCCGCCAGACCAATTGCGGGACTGGAAACGCGCTCCACCCTGCATCGCCATATTACCACCCCCGGACAATGGCTGGACAATAGGCCACCAACCACTCTGATTGACTTTCGCCGACGAGTGACGCATAACCAGCGCAGATGAGCGGCGAGCAACACGCCAACGCCGCGCCAGCAGCACAGCTAGAAAATTTTATGACAAGCGACGATAGTTCTATGACCGGCGATGCATCGGATGGCACCGCTGATGACAGTGTTACTGCCCCTAAACCTGCCAGTGCCTTTACCGACTTTGACCTTCCCGACGCGTTACAGGCAACGCTGTCTCGCGAGGGACTGATCGAGCCGACACCCATCCAGAAGATGTCAATTCCGGTACTGCTGAGTGGTGAGGATCTGATCGGCCTTGCCCAAACAGGAACCGGCAAGACAGCTGCCTTTTTGCTGCCAATGCTTGCAACGCTCAGCTACGCACCAGCCGTTCGCGCAGGACAGCCTCCCAAGGCGCTGGTTTTGGCACCAACGCGCGAGCTTGCCAATCAGATTTCAACAAATCTCAGCCGCCTGGCCCGCGACATGAACATCCGCCACATCACCGTTTTTGGCGGGGCTCGCTATGATACCCAGATCAAGGGGCTGCGCCGCGGGGTAGATGTTGTCGTGGCAACACCCGGCCGCCTGATTGACCTGATGGACAGGGGCGCCTTTGACCCATCGGGCATATCGCATCTGGTGCTGGATGAGGCGGATCATATGCTTGATCTTGGTTTCTTCGAGCCAATCAAGAAAATCGTGCGTGAACTGCCAAAGGACCGACAGACAATGCTGTTCTCGGCGACAATGCCACCGCAGATCGAACAGCTGGGCCAGCAATTCCTTGTTGACCCTATCAGGGTCAAGGCACCACAGACTGGCATCACAGCCGACAAGATCACCCAGCACGTCACTCTGATGCCGGAAAGTGAGAAACGCGACCGCCTGTGCGATGTGTTGAATGACGAGAATACCGGCCAGTGTCTCATTTTTGTTCGAACGAAGCGGCGCGCCGATGCGCTGGCCAAATTCATGCAGACTCAGGGTTTTGCGATTGATGCGCTGCATGGCGACATGCGCCAGGGCCTACGACAGAAAGTGCTGCGCAATTTCCGTGATGGAAAACTGCAGGCGCTGATTGCCACGGATGTGGCAGCACGTGGCATTGATGTCGTCGGCCTCAGCCATGTGGTTAATTTTGATCTGACAGATACGCCCGAGGCCTATGTCCATCGAATTGGCCGAACAGGACGCGCCGGCCTTGGTGGTCTCGCCATTTCCTTCTGCTCACCATCGGAGGAGCCACGCCTTGCCGCCATCATTCTGGTCGTCGGTGCCCGGGTTGAGCTGTTTGATCTTGCAGGAGAGCCAGTCACCGATTTTCAGGCAAAGCCAGCCCCCCGCAAACGCGGACGACCGCCGCGTGCCAGACGGGACAGTGGCAGGAGCGAGCAGAATACTGGCCCACGTCAACGCCGCGATGCAAAGCAGACAGATGTGAAACGGGCCAAGCGCAGCTGGAGCGATAACAAGCCGTCAAGGGCAAAGGATGCGGCAGGCTGGTCACCCGTGAGCAGCGAGGATGGTGGCGCTGAGGGGCGGCCTACCCGCAAGGCGTCACGCCCGTCTAGAAACGCCAAACATGGATATCGAAAAGACGGCAAACCGGCAGGCAAGCCTTTTGGCCAGAAGGCCAGAAAGGGCGGCGGCAAATTCAACGGCAAGCCTGCTGAGAAAGCCAGAGCAACTGATGAGCGCCGGTCAAAATCGGCTGATAGGCCTCGGCGCGATGACAGACCGCAACATGACGAGCGACCAAAACGTGATGAACGGCCCCAGCGTGATGACCGGCCTGCCCATAAAAACAGCAAGGCACAGCCTAAAAAAGGCGGCAAACCCACATCTGCCAAGAATTTTGGCGCTAATCCATTCGCCAAACCCGCGTCCGGCAGCAAGCCAGATGGCAAGCCAGCTGACCGGCCTGGTGGCAAGCCTGACCGCAGACCATCCGGCAAAAAGCCGTATCGCAAACCGGGTGGCAACAGCCCGCTGCGGCGCAGAAAATAGATGTAGGTGCGGTCCCCAGCCGGCATGCCAACTGGGGATTATTCCTTGACCTGTTGACGAAGAACGAATTTCTGAATTTTTCCAGTTGAAGTTTTGGGCAACTCACCAAAGATAATCTGCTTTGGACGCTTGAAGCCCGCCATCTCGCCGCGGCACCATTCAAGGAAATCAGCCTCGCTGATACTCTCGCCTGGTTTAAGCTCAACAAAGGCGCAGGGAACCTCTCCCCATTTCTCATCAGGCTTGGCCACAACCGCCGCCGCTGCAACGGCTGGGTGCCGATAGAGATATCCCTCAACCTCAACTGACGAGATGTTTTCACCACCCGAGATGATCACATCCTTCAGCCTGTCCTTGATCTGGATATAGCCATTATCATGCCAGACAGCGGCATCACCAGAGAAGAACCAGCCATCGTGAAACGCTGCCCTGGTAGCGTCAGGATCCTTGTAATACCCCTTCATCACCGCATTGCCGCGCAGAACAATCTCGCCCTGCGTCTTGCCATCGCGCGGCACCAGCTCACCGCTATCTGTATTCATCACAGCCGCCCCCTCATGCATGGGAAAACCAACACCCTGCCAGCTCTGCAGATTGGCCTGTTCCTCAAAACCAAGTCCATCCCATTCCTCACGCCAGACGCATTGCGTGACATGGCCATAAGTCTCTGTGAGGCCATAGACCTGCATCACCTCGAAGCCCATCTCAGTCATTTTCTGAAGGATCGCGGCTGGTGGCGGCGCGCCAGCGGTAAAGGCCTTTACCGTATAATCAAGTTTTGGTTTCTGCGCCTCGGGCGCGTTGACCAGCATCGCCAGAACGATCGGTGCCCCGCCAAAATGCGTCACCCGATGTTCAATGATGGCATCAAAAATGGCGTCAGCCGATATCACACGCGTCAGCACGATGGTGGCGGCCATCATCGTCATGGTCCAGGCATGGCACCAGCCATTGCAATGAAACATTGGCACGATATAGAGATAGGTCGGATGCTGTGGCAACGGCCAGCCAGTCGCTGTTCCCATGCTCATCAGATAGGCTCCACGGTGATGATAGACAACGCCCTTCGGCCGGCCCGATGTACCCGATGTGTAGCCAAGTGCAAGCGCCTGCAATTCATCAGCAGGCATCTGCCAGTTATAGGCGGGATCACCAGCTCCGATGAACGACTCATAATCCTGATCACCGATATGTGGCATGTCACCGGCCTGGGGGTCGCGAATATCGACGACCTTGATTCGATCCCTTGTCACAGGATCCAATGATGCCAGCGCTGTAACCACGGTTTCATGAAAAGCGGTATCGACGATCAACAGCCGGCAGTCACTATTCTCCAGAATATAGGCGATGGTCTCCGCCTCAAGCCGCGTATTGATGGTATTCAGCACGCAACCAGCCATCGGCACACCGTAATGCGCCTCGAACATTTCCGGCGTGTTGGCAGCAATTACCGAAACCGTGTCACCAAGACCGAGCCCTGCACCATCAAGCGCCGAGGCAAGCTGGCGCATGCGGGCATAGCTCTCGGCCCAACTGTAGCGCCGGTCACCATAGATGATCGCCATTCTGTCGGGGAACAGATCTGCCGTTCGTGTAACAAAGCTGAGCGGCGATAATGGCACATAGTTGGCATCGTTTTTTGAAAAGGCTTCATAATGCTGTTTCATTTCTATCCACAAGCTCGCACACGGTTTAAAACAGGCTTAATGATGCCGTTTCGGGTCCGTCTGTCAAGAATAACGCCAGATCAAAGCGCTGCCGCAATGGCACCGGCAAGACCTGCATTGTCGATGATTAGCTGCTTATTTGCGGCCAGGCTGCGCCCATCTGAACATTTAGCAATTTCTGCCAGTAACCAGGGCGTAGCAGCGGCACCCGCAGGCGCTGCATCGATACAACCCTCAATCCAACCGTCGATAGTGTCGATATCAATCGCCAGATCCTCGGTCACCGGATTGCAGATCAGAACAGCACCACCGATCCCCAGCTCATTGCGCGCCCTGATCAGTGCAGCCGCCTCGGCAGGTGTGTCGACACGACCATCAACGGCAATTCCACTTGATCTAGCCCAGAACGCCGGCATTTCGTCGCAACCATAGCCAATGACAGTCACACCCATGGTTTCCAGATATTCTCTTGTGCGCAGCAGATCGAGAATGACTTTTGGACCAGAACAGACAACGGCAACCGATGTGTGCGCCAGTTCAAACAGATCTGACGAGATGTCCATGGTTTTGGTGACACCGCGATGAACCCCGCCAATGCCACCCGTGGCAAAAACTCTTATACCCGCCTGATGTGCAAGAATCATTGTTGCCGAGACTGTCGTTGCACCAAGTTTCGGGGCATTGAAAGTACCGCCTAGCGCCAGCGGCAGGTTACGCCGGGAAAGCTTTAGAACAGAGTTCGCTTTGGCCAGCCGTTCAATATCTTCCGCTTCGAGCCCAATTTTTGCTACGCCGTCAAGCACCGCGATAGTCGCAGGAATACCGCCACTCGCCCGCACCGCCGCCTCTGCCACGTTGGCAACCCTTACATTGTCCGGGTAGGGAAGGCCGTGGCTTATTAGAGTTGACTCAAGCGCTACAATGCCGTCACCGTCAACCCGTGCCAACTTCACTTCGTCGCTGAATGATAATTCTTGCATTCCTATGAATTCCCTCTCCCCGAAGCATGCGCAGCCCCAGCTGCCAGTGCCAAATCAAGCATGTCAGCCAACCCCAACTTACCAAAAGGATTATCAACTTCAGCTTCTGGCATTTCCAAACAGGCCTGAAAGAAAGTCGCAGCCATCGCATCACCTGCACCATTGGCGTTGGTCAACTCAACCTCCGGTGGATGGCGGACGACAACCTCACTACCGCAGGCAAGAGCCGCCAAGCCAGCACCATCACTGACCAGAATATGGGAATCCGGCTTCTGCAGCTTTTTTGACAGTTTGCCGGCCAGTGCCGCAACCCCGTCATCCGCGCCGGTCAGCTTGCCAGCCTCAGCTCTGTTGAGTGACAGCGCATCAAGCCGTGCCATAAGAGGGAACAGGCGACCCACCTTTTCAATGGATGTCCCAGCAGCAAATAATTTTGTCCTGTCCGGCACGCTCTGTGCAACAGCCAAAAGTACCTCGGCTGGGAAATTTGCATCAATGATGACTGTACGAGGTTGCTCCGGCAGCATAGGAAGAAGGTCATTTGCCAGCACCCGCTCATAGAGTCCCATATCCGCCGCACCAATGAGCAACTCACCATGTTGGTCGAGAATGGCCGTGTAGGTTGGCGGAGCGCCATCCATTCGTAAAAACTCAGAGTCAATACCAGACAACTCCAGGCATTTTTCTGCCCTATCATCATCCTCTGCCATCGCACCAACAAAGGCAATATGAAGGTTGGCGTCAGACCACCTTAGCGACCGTGCAATGTTCGAGGCAACACCACCAATCACAGATTTTTTCTTCGCTGCATTGGTACGCCCAAAACGGGTTTCGTTTTGTAGCTGAATGATTGTGTCAATATGCAGAGCGCCAACCACTACAAATGACATTTCAGGTATGAAAGGCATTTCATCCCAAGCTTTTTCAATTGATTTATGGCTGGAAACCAAAGTTCTTACGATAAATATCTAAAAATATCGCCTCTAATTCCCGCTGGACTGAGTCAGTCATAAAAGGCCTTAATCCATTGCGCCACGATGTTGTGTCTTTATTGATGGATGACAACCCCTCACTCAGAACAAAATCAACAAAATCAGATAGTGGAACTGCCGGACAATGAAATCTCTTGGAGAGAACATCACAGCCCGGCACATTTGTGGTAACGAAAGGAACATGGTGCCAGATCGCTTCTTGCAACGAAATATTGCCGCCCTCACGAACTGATGGAGACAAGAAAATATCGATGTCGCCCATGAAGGTGCTTATCTCCTCTCTCGAATTCAACCTGCCAAGAAAGAGAAGATTCGTTCGATCTTTTGCAAGCCGAGAAAAAGAATTTGCAAAATATTTACCTTTTATGTCCCAACCAGCAACAATTAGCTCCTTGTCGTCAGGCAAAGCTTTAGCCAGACGTATTATTTCTTCTGTTCCCTTGCTTTTTGCAAAACGGCTCAAGTACCCCAAACGGATCTTTGGTGAAAATTTTTTCTTCAAAATAGAAAAATTTGAAACGTCTAGCCCGCTGCCGTGTGTTGTGTAGACCTTTTTACTAGTTATTCCGATTAAGATATTTTTGTCAGCTTCGTGCTCCACGATAAATGCGAGAGCGGTAGTTTTGCAGTATATCCAAACCACCAACATGAATATGTATCTACCAAACCTACCATAATCGGTGTAAAGACGCCCAAACCCGACAATATTGACAACGCAAGGAACGCGCCAAAATAAAACCTTTGGCAAAAATTTTACCATGTTGCGAGTGCCGACTATTACTGATACGTGCGCACCAGAATTAAGTTGGGCGTTAACTGAAGAAACGGCTGACTCGATTGCACGCCTATGAAATTTGTGAGTATTCGAATAATCATACAAAACAAAAGCCATATCAGCTGTATATCCTACATGATGCTGAAGCCAGTTATTGCCTGATAACTGGTACCTTAAATTATTTAACTGATATCCAAAATATCATAGGTCTGGAGAGCTTAATTCCTTAACCAAATCCATACTTGATAAACTTCTAAATTTTGAAATGATAATCCAAAATAATCCTTTGATCATGCCAATAGAAAGGCCCAACGCACGCTTGTCACCCCTAACTGCTTCAATTGCATGTCCACTAATTATTCCAAGGGTCATCCATAAAAACGCTACGATACTCAGTTCCCTGTTACACATAACGAAATGATGTCTCATGACGGCACTACTGACACCGTGGAAAACAGATGTTTTAAAAGGTATTTCTTCATAATTTTCATTATGGTAAGCTCCCGCACTACAGCAAACTAGCATTCGATGCACGTGTCTGAGTGGGTAGGAATACATTAAATCTTCACAAACCGCCCATTTTGTTCTGACAGACAGTGGATGGAGTTTATCACAAATAACAGCTCTGTTCCAAACCGTTGCCCCACCCAACAACCACTCTACTGATATATCACTTTCTGCGGGAAGAAATGGCCTCGCGTAACCTGAGGAAGATACTGTTCCCACTGGATCGGGTGACATATAAAATAACCTTCTTAAAAAACCTGAAGTAATTGGCTTTAGGTCGAGCAAATTGAAAGATACACCTGCGATCAAGGCTTTATTATCTTGACTCTGCTCGTTCCAAAATTTCAGCATTTTTGAGAACGACAGAGCTTCAAAAGTTATATCATCATCAACATGCGCAACTAATTTTACCTCAGGATCAAGGTGACCATGAGCATAGTTTCGTTGCAGAATTTGACCCGGGTCAGGACATTTTAAATGATAGACATTTAACCTATTTGTAAAAGCCTCGACCACCCCCTCTAAACCAAATCCACCGTCAGCAATCAAAATTTGTCCTGGTTTCTCGAGCAATTGTGAGAGGCTCTCCAATAGGCGTAAAATTTTTTCTGGCCTATCTTTTGTGGGGCAAATAAGCGCCACATTTTTCATGGTATAAACAAAATTAGACAATTAATATCTCATTTAAATTTTCTATTAGTTCATTAGCATCGAACGCTGACGCATACCCCTCAACATACCCCAGCGCCTTTTTATATTCGTGTGCCTCAAGTTTAGGCTTCGACATTTCAGATATAATTTCTACAAGTTCTTTGGCGTTATTTGCGACTTTGCGGAAAGATAAGTCGGGTGGCAAAGGATCATTCACAGACATTTGTTTATCAACATCCAGAAATATGGGGCGAACACCTGCTTGGATCCCTGAAAAAACAACCGTTGAACTTCGATAACAAACAAAAGAAGCAGCATCCAAATCATCTTGTAATGAACATTCTGATAAACTGAAATTTTTTGGGATTAACCCGAGTTGTTTCTCTACACGACTTCTATCTAAAACTGGATGTAGGCGCAGGACAAATTTTCTATCCTGCTGCATTGTCGCTGCCTCGATTGCTACTTGGGTCATTAAATACACTTCCTCCAAGACCCCCTCCGGTGCAAACAAACAAACCCCATCCGTGGTGGACAACGACTGCTTAGAAGACATAGATGTTTTGACACTTCCTAGGACCAACGCGGCTGGCCTTGGAAACTGTGCTGACTCCAAAAATAACTCCTTGGTTAATTTGCCTGAAGCTAAAAAATAATCGGGGTCTGCGCCTCCGCCGTGATGATAGTTAATTGACTTATCACCTGGCAAAAGTACCGCATGTTGATAACCAAAGGTTTTCACAGGTGGGAGCGTATTGTGCGCAACAACATTTACTATTCTCTCCCATCCATGACCTTCAAATGTGTGTAAAATTACTCTGGGCTTTTGGCGAAGAATTTGCCGCTCCAACAACAATCCAATGCGCATCTCTCCCAATGCGCGGCTGCCGAATTGAGCCATTCGCGCCAACGAGACTAACTTTTTCCCCAACTTTTCGTTAATTCTTGGCAGTGTTATTGAACTGGAAATCATCCTGAGCAACAGCATGGTCTCCTCAAAAGGGGAAAGAAACGCTGGGAGGATTGTAATGTCCCGTGTTTTTGAGTGACACACGTCAACTGAAGTTGCACGACAATGATTTATCAACACCGTGTTTACGACAAAACCAGATTTTTGCAACTGGCTCGCCAAGGAGCCAAAATAAAAATCGTTGCGTTCCTCAAGTTGCTGAACGCTAACAAAATGAGACACAAGCATAATTTGACACTCATTTGTCTCTGTATTCGTCTTGATCCGGTTAGGCCAATAAACCACCGAGCAATACAATGTCCAGAAAGCCCCCATTACACTATGTACAAACCTCCAGCACAGACCTTTTTCTCCAGTTAAATCTGGATAAAGTGCAACCGTTTTCGTGCTAAGATTTAAGATATTCACCATCGGGTTAGCGCGATGTTCAAGCAAAGTAATCTTATTTGCCAGCGCAACACTTGTTGGAAAAAAGTCTTGAAGCGATCGAATTTTCATTTGGCCTGATGCCACCAAAAATACCAAACCATAACTTGCTCCCGATGCCTATATTAGGCTCAAACGTCTGATGCATGAACACCGCAAGTTTTAAAAAGAATTTCTTGCTGTTTCTCGTCACTTTTTAGGAAATTGACAACTTCCTCCACTTCACTGCGCTCATTCACAGAGGGAAGGGCACAATCAAAAGACACTGCAGCGAGCGAAAAGCCATGCTCTATTATTCTCATCTGCTCAATGAACTCACTCGTCTCAAAGGGCGTGGCTTCCAATTTGACTAGTTGGGCAAGAAAATCCTTTCGATACGCAATAATTCCAAGAATTTTCTGAATAAAGGTGCTTTGACTCTCAAAATCACAAAAGGCAGGGCTTCGCCTAAAACAGCACATAATTTGCTGGTTCGTGCCAATGGCACATTTTACAAAAGAATGTCTTTCGCACTCCCTAGCTTCAGAAAGTGGTGCTGTTCCATTCCATGAGTCGCCATCAGGATCTTTCTTGATCGCTTCGACCAAAGAACTCACATAACGTGGCAAAAGCAAAGGCTCATCACCCTGTAACAGAATCACGTGGCTGCAATCTATGTCAGCAACCGCCTCGGCAACACGCGTCGTGCCATTTTTGTGATGATTTCCGGTCATGATCACCTTGCCACCATAGCCAGTCACCACTTCTGCAATCTGCTGATCACACGTCGCAACAAACACGTCGTCAATTTTGTCGACAAGCAGAGCACGCCTCCTGACATGTTCAATCATGGGAATATCAAAAAACGGAAATAGTATTTTCCCAGGAAACCTGACTGATGCCATATGTGCAGGAATTACGGCTATAATCTTAAGGCTTTTCAATGTTCATATCCTATTGCGGGAACACACCACAATCTACATTGATGCATTGTCCAGTGATGCCACTTGCGGCTGTTGATGCTAAAAACACGGTCATATTGCTAACGTCTGCACCAGTGGGAAGACGCCCCAGCGCCGAATTTGCCATCCTAAAATTTTTCAAAAAAGCCTGTGCATCATCTCCACCAGGCGCATCCGGTTCGCTCAAAGCTTCCATCAAACCTTCTGTTTCAATAAGAACTGGACACAAAGCATTAACCCTAATTTGCTTGGGGCCGAGTTCTTTACACAAAGATTGAGTCAAGCCATTCATGCCAAATTTAGTTGCGCAATACATGGCATTGTTGGCGCTGCCTCTCTTTGCAGCCATGCTTGAAATGTTGATTATAGCGCCACCTGTCTCGGCCATCGCTACTGCTGCTGCCTTGCAACCCCAAAAAGCGCCTTTGAGATTGATTGCCATCAACTCATCAAAAAATGCATCGTCAATTTTGCTTATTGGACGCCAAGCAGATTGCCCTGCATTGTTAACATATGCATCTAATTTACCGCCCACCTGAATAGCTCGCTCACATAAAGCTTGGTGCGCCACTTCGTCACGAACATCCATTTTGACGTGTGAAAAATGTCCAGCGTCTATGTCGTCCAGACCATCGTTACTGCGTGAACCAATAACTACATGATAGCCTGCCAAAATGAACGCGTCAGTTATGGAGCGTCCAATCCCTTTGTTCCCGCCAGTAACAACGACCGCTCGAGTAGCCATGATCTATCTTTTTTCTATATGGTTTGAAGGTATGAAGCGTCGTTGGCTTGGCTGCAATGAGTCGTATGATGATTTATTCACACAATATAAAGGTTTGAAAAATCCAGGCAATGATGGAGGAACGAACACAGCGAAGCCAAGGTCGCGGTAGTCTCGAGTTGGAATGCCAGCCTTATGCAACCCTCGAGTGTCCTCAAGGACTATCGTCCCGGCAGGCACCACGCTGCTAATTTTTTTGCCATCAGCTGCTGGAAAGCCACTCTCTATCTCAGCGTCATCATAATAGACCTTATCTCGGAAGCGGCTATCGCCAATTGAGCCAGCGATATAGTGGTGCGCGCCCGTCTCCAAATCACAATCAGTGAAAAAGATAAAAGCCTTAAGAAGATGAAGTCTGTGATTGGTATCACGGTGCCATTTATGGTTCATGACCGGGTAGCTACAAGGAAAATTCCTTCTTATGTACGCTTCTCGCAAAATGGGCGTGAATCCCATGTATGCCTCAATCACTTTAGTGACATTATGATCCAGCCATAAATCAAGGAATTGTGGCAAATCAGGTACCGGCAACTTGAGGGTTGAGGGAGCAAATTCTTCAATAACTTGCTCGTAAGAATGAATGTCATCTCTGTCAAATGTCAAACCGCGCGAAACCAATTCTTTAGTTGACACCAGAAAGTTTTTTTCAATCAAGTCGGAGTCTCGGACCTGTTCAATACGCCGCTGCGCGAGGCATGGTGTCGTAAAGGCCATTTCTTGCTCAAATGCTCTTGCGATGTGACTTGCAAGTTTTACAAACTCCGGTTTGTCTACAAGGTGGGTGAAGGTTGTGTAACCCTCACATCTGAGTTGATCGAGCTTTGCCGCGATCTGTTCTTCAGAAACATTATCTTTTGGAACCCGCCTTGTAAGGCAAACCAGCTTTTCCAGAATTTCCTTGACCATAATCATTTCCATTGCGTTATTGCTTTCTCGCTATCATCCGTAACCAGCGTGACGGCTCGTTTTGCCTCACGAATGGACGTGTTTGCGCTACTGCCAATGCTTCCTCATCTGTGAGATTATAGTATTTAGTAGTGCTATCCGAGGGGCCAAATCCATGCGTCAGTTGTATATTTGTCAAGGTTGAAAGCTTAACGAGAATACGCCGCGGCAAATCGTATCGCCTAATTGACGAAATTTTGTCCCCATGAAAACTAAGCTTTAGGCCATCATAACCTGCTCTCTTTGCACAATCCGCCAACGAATTTTTAGAAAAGAAAATCATATGGGGCTCATGCACATCTTTATATAAAAAATCTAAACAAGGTACTTCAACGAAGAGTAGCCCATTTTTACGCAATGGCTGGGTGACATAACGCAACGTATCAGATGGATTAATAACATGCTCAAGCACATGCGACATAACACACATGTCTATAAGCCTGTTTTCTAGTTGCTCCATTCCATGCTCCAGAACTTGAATTCCATTTTTACGAAGACAGGAATGCAGACTGGTATCACTCTCCAAAGCGTAATAGTCACATTCGGGAAAACACATCTTCCAATATTGAGCAAAATACCCGAATCCTGGGCCAATTTCGAGAACTGAAGCAGGTGGTTTTGATGTGCCAATACTTTCCAAAACATGCTTGACACGAATTTTGGCCATTGCTTGGTGATATATCACAGACATCGGCGCAAGGTTCGGACCGCTATGTGCGCTCTCAAAATAACTCCTATTGTAAGCCAACCAGGCTTCTTGATCCGGAGCCGGCGTGATGAAGTGAATTTCGCAAGTTTCGCATTGGTAAATGTCACAGCCATCCAGTAAACGACTTTGGTTTTGATATGGCATTATTTGATGGAAATCACTTCCGCCACAGTTGAGACAGGCCGCTTTCATTCTCGATTCCCAATTACACGTGCTGGCACACCGGCCAAAATCAGACCAGGATCGAAAGATTTATTAACAACCGCACCAGCCCCTACGACACACCCGTCACCAATCTCTACACCGGGGAGAATAACGGCGTTCGTGCCAAGCCACACATCGTTTCCGATCCTTATGTCATTGGCGACATGTCCTTGTGAATTGATTGGAGACTTCGCATCTGAAAATACATGACCGGCTGTACGCATAACCACATTTGGTCCGACTAGGCAATCCCGGCCAATGATAATTCTGCCAGAAACAGACGCGTTCAAATTAACATTTCGGTTAAATTTTGTGCTTGCGCCAATTTCAATGGATCCTCCAATTGCATCTAAAAAACAAAAAATGTCAAAACTAACAAATTCTCCAATAGAGATGTTCTTCGGTCCTCTCACGCTACAGCCCCTGCCAAGCCTTGCCCCCCTCCCGAAAGAATCCAAGGCTATTACCGCCCATAAAACCCTTAGCAACTGACCAATCTGTCCTGGAAAACAAAAACAGAACCAAGACATAAGCTCGGCAGGCTCCCGTATCAGGGCAATAAAAATTTTTGATTGTCGCTTCACACCGTCATTGCCGAGAACCCACCGTCAACGGTGAGTTCCGACCCCGTGACAAAACTTGAAGCATCAGATGCAAGATAAATAACGCCACCAACCAATTCCTCAACCTCTCCATATCGCGCCATTGGCGTATGACCCAAAATTGCTGCCTCACGCTCAGGTGTTATAAAATTCTCTCGGTTCCATTCAGTAGGGAAAAAGCCCGGCCTTATCGCGTTGACACGAACACCTTGCGTTGCCCATTCACGCCCAAGATTCTGCGTCAGATTTTTGATCCCGGCCTTCGCCACCGAATAAGTAAACGCCTTCGACAATGGTGGCCCAGCAGACGCCGACGAAATATTGATTATCGCCCCTTTACCCCTGGCCAGCATATGTTCACCAAAAACTTGGCAGCCTATCAAAGTGCTGGTGATTTGAGAGTCCATCACAGCGTGAAATTCATCAAGGCTGATGTCCAGAAATGGTGTCGGCGCATTTATCCCTGCGCCATTAATCAAGATATCAACCGGCCCAAACGCATCGCTGATCTGGTCGAGAGCTGTCTGCATTGCCAATTTGTTAGCAGCATCAACGCCAATACCGATTGCCTTGCGTCCAAATAACTTGCCAATGTCCTCAGCAACGACATTGGCCTTCTCTTGGCGCAAATCAATCACCGCAACATCGCAACCTGCTCTCGCAAGCCCACGAGACATTTCGCCACACAAATAGCCACCACCTCCGGTGACAACCGCTACCCGCCCCCCGAGCCCAAAGAGTCCTGTAATGAAATCACTCACGCCGTGATCTCCAGCTATGAAAATTTTCCGAGCATCGCCCGCATATCCGATGCCCATTTTGATAATATAAACAAATCGGACCCAAGAATGAGAAAGCTAAATCCTGCATCGAATGCTGACTTAACACGATCTTCAGATACATCGGCAATCTGCGTACAACAACCAATACCACGCTTGGCGCAGGCCTCTACAATCTTTGCGCTCGCAGCCTGAACTGAGGGATGGTCAGTTTGTCCAGGCACACCAAGCGAACCCGAAATGTCGTATGGACCGACCATAACCGCATCTACCTCACCAAAGGCAATCAACTGTTCTATATTATTGACTGCCGTTATTGACTCCACTTGGATAATGAGGCTTGCACTTTCATTCCATGTTTTAATGTATTCATCAAAATCCAGACCATATCCATGGGCGCGGTTAACACCGTAACTTCGCTCACCAACAGGTGGAAACTTCTGGAGCCGTATAAGTGCCTCAACCTCTTCGGGGGTGTTGACCATCTGAATGATCAAGCCATCTGCACCTACCTCGAGAAGTGGCTTGATATAGTCGTTGCTATGTGAAACGGGACGCGGCAGACAGGCGACCCCTTCACTATGAACACCGGTGATGATCCGGTTAGCCTGATCAGTTGATATAGTAGTATGTTCCATATCAATAGCCACAAAGTCAAACCCTGCCTTGGCAAACGTTTCTGCAATTGCTGGCTCACGATATGAAACCCATCCTCCAAAGGCGCGTTCGCGTCCGCGCAATTTATGCTTGAGCGTATAACGAATTTCATTACGGATTTCAAAAGAACCGCCCATCTCAATCATTACCTGTTTTGCTCTGCAACACGCCTCTGATCGCCTGATGAAGGTGCAGCAATCCAACAACCTTCATATCCGCATCGACAACAGGCAAATCCCAGATCTTCTTTTCGCCCATAAGATCAAGCGCATCCATCAACTGCACATCAGCGGTGATGCTGATAGGTGATTTCACCGCATGTGTGATCACATCATCTGCCAGCAGGGCTGCGAGTGGTTTTTGCACGCGCAAAAGCTTTCTTCGAACGTCGCCCTCGGTCAAAATACCGGTAAGATGCATATCCTGATCAACAATGCAGACAACGCCAAGGCGGTGCTTATCCATCGCCTCAAGCACCTCTTTCAGGATGGTGCGCTCATCCGCCAACGGGCACGCATTCATTGTCAGCATCACATCGGCAACTGTATGGCTTTTGTCACTCTGGGTGGACATTGTCTTCTCCCCATTTGGCGCGAAGTTCCTGCCGCATGTCATGCATTGCCTTCGCCTGAGCTAAAACAACTTCAAGATATTGAATATCAAGCACTGTATTAGCGTCTGACATCGCGTTTGGAGGATCGTCATGCACCTCCATAAAAAGTGCTTCAATTCCACATGCCGCCGCTGCACGGGTTAGATGAGGGATAAACTCACGCTGTCCACCAGATATATTGCCCATCGAGGTTGGGAGCTGTATTGAATGGGTGGCATCGTAACAAACTGGGTGTCCCGTTTCTTGCATGATGGGGAAACAGCGCATGTCATTTACTAACATGTTATATCCAAAAAAAGTGCCTCGATCCGTGAGTAAAATCTGATCGTTGCCAAAGGCTTCAAGCTTACGGCATGAATTCTTCATATTCCAAGGGCTCATAAACTGACCTTTTTTCAAATGTACTGGCTTACCCGTTACCGCGGCAGCTCTCAGCATAGATGTTTGGCGACATAAATAGGCGGGGATTTGCACCATATCACAAACCTCTCCCGTTGCCTCACCCCAAGATGGATCAGAAAAATCAGATGTCACCGGAACACCAATTTCTGACCTAACATCTCCAAGTATCCTGAGACCGTCGTCAATTCCAAGCCCATGAAAGCTAGAAGGCGATGAGCGGCAGTCCTTGTCATAACAAGCTTTAAAAATCCATAGAACACCCAATTTGGCACAAACACGTGCTATCAATTCACCCATTCGCATTGAATGGTCCCTGCTTTCAATCGCACATGGCCCAGCTATAAGCACGAGGTCATTGCCACGGCCTATTTTGATCTGACCATCAGGCGTCTTTACTGATATCGTTTTATTACTCATCTAAAATTGGGCCCTAACATAGCTCGCATTGCGTTGACTCAATCAACATCTTTTCAAAGTTGTGTATTTGCCTTCGTAGATTTTAGTTTAAAGGCCAATTTGCAGGATTGTTCCACTCTAAATCGTGTAGATGAAAAACCTCATAATCGCAAAGCGCATTGGTGCCTTTTGCTTTGATTACATTGTCAAGTTCTTCTACTGAGTTAATTCCAACAATAGCAACATCCAATTCATTTATTGAATTCAAAAAACCTAGCGCGAACCCCTCGAGACTCATATTGAGTTCCTTGGCCTTGCTGCACAATATCTTTTGAGGCTCTGCAATTCCTGACAACCTCTCTGGGAGATCATTGGACTGCATAAGCAAGGCTCCCTGATGAAAAACCGAGCGTGCATGAATTTCTACTCCCATTTGTGAAAGGGATTTGACATATCCATTCCTAAGAAATGATTGATTGAAGATGCTGATAGGAAGCTGTATCAGATCAAAATCAAATATTCTCAGAGCTACATCAACATCTGCCGCTGTGTACACCGAAATACCAACTTTTGAGACTAAACCTTCGGCCTTTGCCTCATACATCATATCGATAAGGTGTTCAGCACCACGTTTAGACAAATCAGCGCAGTCATGCACCAATAGACCATAGCATTCAGAGAGCGACATTTTTTTCAATGAGCTTTTAAATCCATTTAAAACACGATTTGTTGACACACTATTAATCGTGCTTTCATTCGTTGGTAGTGTTTTAGTTAAACAACGGAACTTGTTTAGTCTATCAAATCTACCGAGCCTCTCCTCAGCAAAACCATAGCTTGGCGCTGTGTCTATAATTTGGCTACCATGGACTAGCGAGCGGGCCAAAATAGCGTTAACGTCGGACTGCGACATCAAGCCACCGGTGTCTCTAATGCCGTAAGGCATCCCAAACTGAACACTGCCTATTCCTATTCTCATGACCTATTTCCTTATTCAATCGGTAAGTTTTCACACCATAAAAATCGGGAATGCTCAAAATGACAAAATTCAAAAAGCGTCTTGCAGTAATCCCTGCCAGAGGAGGTTCAAAGCGAATACCAAAAAAAAATATCAAGGCCTTTAAGGGAAAACCCATAATTGCGCACACCATTCATTATGCCAAAACCTCAGCACTTTTCGACAAAATTCATGTCAGCACAGAATCTAAAAAAATTATGAGTGTCGTCAGAGAGCATGGGTTAAACATTGATTTTATGAGGCCACGTCATCTAGCTGATGATCACATTCCACTAATTGAAGTTATAAATTTTGTTGTAAAAAACTATGGGGAGAAAAACGAGTTTTATGATGAAATTTGGTTATTAATGCCCTGTGCCCCACTTATCTCAGCCGAGATATTAGTCAGTGCTGCTAGGAAATTTGATGCAGGCCTTTCGCCGATGTTATCAGTTGCTGAAATGCCCGCTCCCATCGAGTGGGCTTATCATAAGCATAAAGAAAATTGTTTGCGATTGAACAAACCTGAGTTCCAGTTGACTAGGTCTCAGGATTTACAACCAGCATATTATGACGCAGGAATTTTTGCTGTTTATACTCACGATATGCTTAACTCTTTGGACAAGATCGGTGACGCAATTCAGCCTTATATCTTGCCTCGACATATAGCAATCGACATCGACAATGAGAACGATTGGCTACTCGCAGAAATGATTTACGACTGTATTTAAAAGAACAGTTTGATCTGATGCACACATGAATTTCTTGGACGTGCGGTGCTGTTCCAAATAAATGGTTGCATTCACAAATCGTAGTCAGCCAATTTGGGCCTAAGAAAACCATAACCGCATTTTGTATTTACTCTTTCAAATGGGTTTATGGGTGGCATTGCGCAGTATCCCAATAATTGCTTTTGGTGATCTGAGCAACTTGCATACATCTCTTCGTCTATCGTCCTCACTAAGTCCATCGCTGGCTTTATCCACCAACGCGTCAGAGTGGCAATAATTGCCCAACGCGACAATCCAGAGGTATTTTCCAATGCTCCATGCCAAGTTCGACTATCCCAAATTATCAAATCTCCTGATTTCCCTTCCAACTTAAATTGATCCAGCAAATCAAGAGCACGGTCAGTATATTTACCGGATTGATGAGACTTCGGTACAATTACAGTGCAGCCATTGTTTTCGTTACTATCTTCAAGAAGGAAAACAAATTGCATGGCGGTCGGATAATCCCCTATGAATGGCACCCCCGAGTCAATATGCAAATCTAACTTTCTGCCACTTGAGCGGGCGTTAAAATAACTCAAGGTAAAGTTTGGCAAGTCAGGATCAAGGTGACGATAATACGGGTCATTTAGAAATCTTTTGGCAATCTCAACAACCGGTTCAAAACACAAAATATCAATGAATTTTTTATCCAATGACTGAAGATTGTATACGATTTTGTCATCAGCATCTCTATCTGGTACACCGAGGATTTCTTTATGTAACGTTTCATTATACTGCCAATTAATCTTCGCCAAGAGATCTACTACCAGCTCTTCCTCTAAAAAATTTTTAATTATTGCAAAACCATCATTGGAAATATCATTTGATAAATTTTTCAAATCTAACTGATCTAGCACTCGATGCATGGCGTGACCCCATAAGTCTAAAAAGCATGAAATTTTCGACACAAAATACCCAAGGTAGTTTTCGATACCTTAGGGCTGTTTAAAAATCTGGACAGTAAATTCAAACAATGGGTAATCATGAAACATGTTAACGTCATCGGACAATTCAAAAGCCCAAGAAAGAATGTCCAGCGGATCATAGTGCTGGTTTTTTGGCAATTGATAATCACATCGTGTAGACAAACAATTTATCAAAACTCCAGCCTTTGCTTTATCAAAGAGTGCGCCTATTAGGCTCTTGGAATAATTTGTTACTCCATCAAATTTGTAAGATAAAGTTCCAGACACCACAGCATAATCAAATTCTGGAACGTCGATTTTGTCTGCGGAGCCGACGAGAAAGTGATCCGCAAAGGTAGGATATTTTTTTTTGCAATCGCAGATTAGTTTCTCGGAGAGATCGACGCCTATATATTTAAAATCTTTATCGGCTTTTTTTACCAAAAACGGCAGTAGATCGGCCAGGCCACATCCCACATCTAGGAAAGTTTTTCCTATAATTTCTATGTCTCTAACCAAAGTCTCAAATCTAAGGTTTTGGGAATCTGAGTCACCCCAACCAACCGATTTCAAGTCACGGCCGTGCTCACCATAACGATTATTTACAAAATCTTTGACGTCTTCTAAATTTTTGAATTCAATATTCATATTTAAGCCCAAAAAAATCTGCTGCGTTCTCACCCAAAAGGTTCTTTGTCATTTCTACAGATAGTTTATTTTCAACTAGCACAGCTTTGCTTAGTTCAAGAGATTTGTCCAAAGGGCGATCAGGATAATCTGACCCGTAAAATATCCGATTGGATTTCATACTTTTTATCGCATAAACCATGTCTCCTGGAAGGCTACTGCCGCGATAATACAGTAGTGAATAAGAAACATCAAAATACATATTAGGAATGCGTTTTGCCAACATCATAAAATCGAAGACATAATGTCCACCCATATGAGCAACAATGATTTTAGTTGAAGGACATCTCCTTGCAAGACTGGCAAAGGCCAAGGGCGAAAAGCCAGCCTCTAAATTTGTACCATCGGGGAAAGCATCAATAAGGACGGGCACACTCAATGAACCTGCATGTTTTACCAAAGCCTCTACTTTTGGGTTGCCCAAATCAAAGCCTTGTAGACGTGGATGTAGCTTCAAGCCTACAAAATCTAGTTTTAAAATAGCGTTTGTTAGTTCTATGAGAGCACTTTCACCCAAGGGATCAACGTTCACCATTCCGTGAAGGCGAGGGTATGGCTTGATGGCTTGGCAGAACTCAAGCGAGGAGTATCCTTGGGCGAGCAGGTGTAGAACGATGCAATGATCTATTCCAGCATTCACCCGCTCAATCTCGAGTTTTTTTGCAGCGTCAGATATTGAGTTGTGTTTCTCACAATCCAGATGGAGGTGTGCATCAACAATCATGGGCTAAACCGTCTATATCAAACCAAATTTTTGCTTCCGCTTTGTCTGCTATTTTCTGTGCAAGCCGAGGGTCATCTGCAGTCGCTAGAATGTAACCAAGCCTGTCACCATCAGATCTGACCTCAGCGGTAATATCACCTTCTTTCACAAAACTGCCAGCCTCGGCCCCTTTTATAGTATTCGCTGACGAAAAACCCCGAACCTTTTTTACGAGGCCCGGCCGCGAAGGAAAAAACCTCAATACCGCAGCCTGTTTTCTTTCTTTGCCTTTCGATCCACTATCAAAAAACACCTTTTTCCCTGTAGCATTAAGCGCAGTCATCAACGATATGTTCAAACCACTAATTGCTGGAACCAGCTTGTCAAACGTCAAAAAACCTGCTCCCCGAGCTGCAGCTTCCACCATCCCAATAAAACCATCAGTACATCGAATTAGTTCAGCGTGGCCCGGACCATTTCTGAGACCCAAAGCATAAAAAGCTGAATGTGCTGTCCTAACAAGCTCATCCATTATTTCTCCACATATGTTTGGAGAGGCTAACTCAACAGCTATGGTACCACTGGTACCCTCTACCTTTCTTTTTTCTGTAATGGCCAAAATTTCGATTTCACCGTTTTGAGCAAAAGCTTCGGCAGTATATTCAACACCATCCATAAACTCTTCGATAATTACCTCACCCCGCTTAGATTCATTAATTGCAAGTGCCACTGCCGCATGTAATTCCCCATCATAGACTTGCACTTTAGTTACACCACGACTTCCAGAGGCATCAGTTGGCTTTACTATTAGCGGGCCATCAAACAAAACATCTATATCCCTCAAGTCTGACGAGTTTTTTACAACCTTCCATTTTGGTCCGGGCACACCAAAAACGTTCCACTGCGCTCTTTGTTTACCTTTATCAGTAAATAATTCAACTTCGTTAGCTCTGATGCCCTCCAAATCAAATTTATCCCGAAGCTTTGCAGCTGCAACCATACCAGCCTCTGAAGTAAAAGTGGTGACACCAGCCGGCGATATTTCTAAAGCCTTCAATTTTGAGACGATTGCATCAGTGTCAAGAATGTCGACGCACATATATTCTTTTGCCTCAATAAAGCCCGGCGAGTTTGGATCTTCATCCACAGCAAAAACGTTCAATCCAGCGCGGCGCGCCTGCTTAATTGAGTGTTTTTGCCATTGACCTGCCGTGACAACAATCAACCAATTATTTGTTATCAAATTAACGACCTAACTATTGATAAAATTCTCTCAGCGCCTTTTCCATCTATCAGAGAACGCCCATTAGACACAACCTCTTGCCATCTTGCGTCGCTAGTTGCACTCAATTTGTTCAAATCGGTTCCAAGGATCGCGTTATAAGTCCTGCAATGCATAACCACTGCTTCCTCGTCAGAGGTTTGTGGCATTGCAATCGCGGCACGACCTGAGCAGAGTGCTTCAAACAGGCACCCACCTCCATTGGTAACCATCCAATCGGCCCCATTGATGATCTGTCCCATATTTTGTACATCTATACTTAAAGCAAACTTCTCGGTATTTTGTATTTGGCGTGAAGGTTTACCCAAAACAAGGTGGACTTCATAACCGTCGTCAGTCAGCTTTTCAGCCACCATTGCGCTATCGTTCCGTAGATCTCCACCTCCAATCACAACCAGTACCCTTTTTCGCGAAGAGGGTACTAATGGAGGTTCCAAAGAGGCTATGGCGGGGTCAATTGTGATATAACTGAAACCACAAAATACCTCTTTTCGAGCCCTTGGCTTTAAGTGGGGATAAATTACGATATTGTAATCCAACAAATGATCCCCAAACCAATCCATTCCAATCGTAATTGTTGCTGAATCCAAAATACGGCTAATATCAACCCTGCTACTCCGAGGCAGATCAATAAATGTTATCCCATCTTTGAATTTACTTGGGTGAGGCACTAGCACATCAAGATTATGAACATGGGCGGCAATTCCGTGCGAACAAAAATAATGCGCAAGACGGCTGGATCGCTTGAGATGACCAAAACCGCTCGTCCTATTACACTGGACTAGGAAATTAACCACCGCATCTTTTGTCAATTAACGCAATCCCAGTCCAAAGCATCGCCTGATACTAAATTCTTAGTCGCTGCTCGACCCAAAATCTCTTTGTAGTATTTGGGATGAAGACCATGAGCAGGTCGGATAGACCGCACATTTTTTTTTGTAAATAGTTCACCTTTTTTCACATTATCGACGACGTAAAGTGATCGACGACCAGTCAGGCTTGATGCTGCACTCTCAGGGATTTCAAACCCACCGTTTCCACGCGCAAGGTGCGCTTCTTTTAGGGACTTACACATGTGGGCAAACTCACTTACGCCAGTCGAAAAATGACCGTCAACTGTGTGGTCTCCATCATCCAATTTTATATGTTTTTCAATTAAAACAGCGCCATAAGAAACAGCCATTATAGGTGCTACTACACCCAAGCTGTGGTCTGACAATCCAACTTGAACCTTGAATTCATCTCGCAATTTTTCCATGGACTTTAAATTTAAGTCCTCAAAAGGTGTTGGGTATGCCGTCGTGCATTTTAGAAGAACGATATCTTGAGCACCAGCAGATCTAAGAGTTGTCAAAGCTAGTTCAATATCAGCATGGGTGGCCAATCCAGTCGATACAATCACAGGTTTACCAGTCGATGCCACTTTTTCCAAAAGTGGTAAGTCCGTTATCTCGGGAGACGCTATTTTGTAAGCACAGACATTAAATTTTTCCAAAAATTCTACAGCTGAGTGATCAAATGGACTGGAAAAATATAATAAGCCGAGGTTCTCGGCCTCTTTGAAAAGTTTTGGATGCCAATGCCAAGGGGTGTGCGCCTCATTGTACAAATCCCACAACGTCCGATGATCAGCCCAAGGCGAAGATTTAGGGAGTCGAAAATCAGGCCTTGAGGACTGTAATGTGATTGTATCAGCCGTGTAAGTCTGGAGTTTAACGGCGTGCGCTCCTGCCTTCTTTGCAGCACGAACAAGCTCAATGGCGTTTTGAAGATCACCACCATGATTACCTGAAATCTCAGCAACAACAAAGGCTTCAGAAGCTTGATCTAAGAATTTTGACCCGATTTTTATTGCCATTGAATCATTAACTAATTGAATTTCCGAAAAACGGGTTTGATCACATCACTATTCAAATAGCGCCCTATGGATTTTGCATCACCATATTTTGTAAACAGGGTTAACACCTCCACAAGCACCTCCTCAAGTTGATCGACATGCTCTTTTTTGTGACTGAAACCAGGAACGATATATGGGATTAATATGCCTCTGCGGATAGTTTCTTGAATAAAAAATGTTCTCATAATTGGCGAAGCACAACCGTTCTCATCACAGATTGCCAGGCCGGGCTTGACACTGTATCCAAATGTTTTCACATAACGCTCTGCCCCAACTTTTTTTGCTGCATTATTAATGCCCGCAATTATATGCGCCCCAATTTCCCAGAAATAATCAATCAAATTATTTTTTTCTATTTCATCAATGCAGGCCAGAGCTGCCGCGTATGAATGAGTCTCACCGCCGTGAGTGGATGAGAGAACGAATACTCTTTCATCTGCATGATCCAATCCCGCAAGCTTCAAAATATCAGCCTTGCCAACCAATGCGCTGATTGAAAATCCATTCGCCATACCCTTGCCAAATGCGCTCAAATGAGGAAAAACGCCAAGGTAGTTCTGCGCGCCACCTAGATCAAACCGGAAACCTGATACAACTTCATCAAAAATCAGTACTATACTATTTGCCTCACATAATTCTTTTAATGCCTCTAAAAAACCATTTTCTGGCTGCAGGAATGAGAGCGGCTCCAAAATAAAGCATGCAATCTGGTCGGGATACTTGTCGACTAGCTGTTGGCATCCAATTAAGTCATTGTATTTAAATTTCAACGTAAGGTTTGAGACCTCTTCCGGGATGCCAGCGTTCATTTCTGTGGATGAAATAAACCAGTCATGTACAGCGTTAAATGGGTCAGCGGAGCACCTCGCCACATATTTTCTGCCGGTATATGCACGAGACAGTTTCACAGCCGCAGTCACAACATCAGAACCGTGTTTCCCAAACTTTACCATTTCTGCAGAGGGAATAATCTCGCAAATTTTTTCTGCAAGCTGGCCCTCAATAATCGACGGTCTACAAAAATTTGACCCTTTCAATAACTCTTTTCGCACAGCCTCCAAGACAGGTGCATGCGCATGGCCTAGGAGAACTGATCCCAGTGACATAGCAAAGTCTGTGTAAGGTTTATCATCAACATCCCAAACTGTGCACCCCTTGCCCTTAACAATTGCTTTTGGGGCATTTGCAGCAAATTGGTCATTACCCTTTGAGTAAGTATGAGCTCCGCCAGGCACTAAAGCGTTTAAGCGCTCAACGTAATGATATCGTTTGTTTTGATTGTTCATATTACTCTGCACATTATCCCATCATCTCATTAAGCGTGGTTCTCAGCCTACGAACATCCCCGATTGTGAATAACTTAAATTGGTTTATATTGGAACGGTTAGCATGACATAAGATTAAAGAGGATCTCTATGCCAAATGGTATTTTAAAAAATTTAACAAGCCAGCGGAGCATGGATATCCCCGAGGCTATTTCCATTAAATTTAATCAATGGGTGGACGAATGCAAGGCATCAGGACAAGACATCATAACACTATCGCTGGGGGAAGCATTTTTCGACCTGCCTGATCCTTCTTTTGATGGGCTCAATTTAGAAAAGGGCTATCACTATACCGACAGTCAAGGTGTGCCGGACTTGCGTAACAAGATAGCCAATTACTTAAATAAATGTCACGGCACATCAGTTTGCGCCAATGAGAATATTATTATTTCGGCAGGCTCTAAAATAATTATTTTCATGTGCATATTAGCTAAAATTAATCCCGGGGATGAAGTCCTTGTTTTTGAACCAGCATGGTTGAGTTATGAGCACCAGATAAGTCTGGCAGGTGGGAAAACCACATTTATTCCCATAGATAGTTCCCTCGCAGAGGCTGAAAAATATATCACACACCGGACAAAGCTCGTTATCTTTAACAACCCCAATAATCCGGCGGGTAGGGTTTACACACAAGTGGAAATGATGACTCTGTCAGAGATCTGTAAAAGGAATAGGGTGACGCTCATTGTAGATGAGGCTTACGGTGACTTTGTTGAAAATGGACAATTTTATTCGATTATTAACATTGAACCAGAATTGGAACATGTGGTAGCCGTCAACTCTTTATCAAAGACCATGGGGATATCTGGGTGGCGCATAGGATATGCTGTGTGTAATCAGCACCTAATGAAAACACTATTGAAACTTAACCAGCATCTAATCACATGCGCACCATCAATCCTACAAATTTATGTAGCTGCAAATTTCCAAAGCTTATTAGATAAAACACTTCCACAAGCAAAATCTTTTAACACTAAACGAAAGGAGATAGCCGCACATCTTGACAAGGCGCGTATTACCCATACTTCGGGATCGTCAACCTTTTACTTCTTTCTGGACTTGTCAAATTATTATGGCGACACAAGTGATTTAGCTGAAACTCTATTATTCACACATAATATTGCGATGGTGCCGGGCGCAGCCTACGGAAACTCTACCAAAGGGTATCTACGAATGTCCATCGGCACAGAGAGTGTCGAGCGTATCATCAGCGCCATAGACACTTTGGCCGATATCATTAAACAAAAAGGTTTGATGCACTCCAAAATCGTCTAATCGCTCCTCGGATTAATCACTTTTGATGAGACCCAATTTGCAAGAGATTGAGGAGATTGCAGCAAAGGAACACCTAGTGCGCCTGGCTCAGCACTTGAAATTCTTCCGGTTGAGTCAAAATAGACCGAAGGGATATGCATCGATTTAGCAATGTGTGCAGTGCTAGTAAATGGCATAGAAACAGCGCCAATGGCGTTCTGTAATGCTCTATAAGCCGACACTCCTCCATCACATAATTCAACATGATCATTATCAATCAACGTTTGCATATAGTTTCGAAATCGCTTCGACGTTTCGACACTCAAATTTGCAGGCCGTTTTTGTTTGATTAACAGCGTTAATTCGTACTCTTTGGCTATCTTGATTAACACCTCAAAAAACAAAATAGAAGTTTGATCGGAATAATAGTGAACATTGCTTCCATAACCAGAATAAAATACATCTCTTGGTGGCGTGACATCAAATATAATCAGAGCTTTATTGCATATTTTAATTTTTTTGGAGTTATCTGAGAAATATATAGGTTCCACCAGATCAATACGAGGATTCCCCAATGATATTTTTTTTACAAAATCTGGGAATAAATCATTCCAAACCAGATGTTGGGGCCAAGTAAGATTTTGGTAACCAAAATACATTGCCTTTAGAGCACCATCTATATGGAAAGGAAAACAATTCAATGAGTAATAGTATAAAACGACGCTTGCACCCCGACGCTCCATCACCTCAGTCCAAAGAGGCCTATAAATAAAGTATGAATTATGAAAAGCGTACTGCGATGCGATGAACTCCCTTCGCAACAGAGTGGCTAGATATTTTTGCATTACTTCATAACACATTACTGCTTTAAAACCCTTGCCAAAAACAGCATCGGCAGCAGCGTCACTTGCAATCCACAAAAACTTAAAGCAAGCCCTGATTGCATCTAACTTTCTCAAGCCGAAAAATGGGGTTTTAAGCCTAACAATCTCTCCTTTATACTTCTGAAAATCCGTTTCAAACGATCCAGTAACGGCAAAGTGTTGTCTATTCTGATTTTTCCGAAACCAATTTATAATGTTTTTACTTTGAAAATCGTTTAGCCCTGCTGGCAAGTTTGAGTCAGCCAGTCCATGCAAATAGACTAATTGATGGTGGTTTGATCCGGGGTTAGTTTTAAGTGACTCAACAAGACTTCTGAGGCCCAAATAGATTGAATAAAGTAATAGAGTTGAGGCCAATAATTTCCATGCAACAAAAGACCGAAGCCGACCAACTTGAACCCCGTGTTTTTCAAGCACGCTGTGCCAAACGCTTGGAATGGCAAAGGCCTTGGGTTTCATCGGCGCTTCTTTGGCCCGTAATAGGCGCGTTATCAAATTACCTCTGCAAAGCCTATGGACTAAATACTGATCCAAGTTTACGCCCGAGAACTCTACCCCACCCAATTTATAAGTTTCCTCATAATCCATTTTTCGAAAATTAGTAAATAAATCGTTAATAAAATCTAAACGATTTTCACCACGTAAATTTCTGTAAGCTCTATAAGAGCTCCGAAATTTAGTCCGCTCTAGACAATTGCCAAGTCGCCCAAAATTTTTATGATTAAATTTCATTTGAAGCCAGGCTAGAAGTGGTCAACGGTTGGTATCTGGGTAAAAGGTTTTGGAAAAAGACTTGCCATCACCGGACTAGAGAAAGAACGAGTACCAAAAATAAACTTTGTCTGCTCAATTAGTGAAATGCTGGATCTAAACTTTATCGTAAGAATTTTTTCAGAATAAAAACAAGATATCTCGTCATCCTCAAGACTAAATTCTGAAACATTTAGTTTTTCAAAATTTTTCAAGTGGACCGATTTAGTCTTTTTCAAAAAAGCTTGAATATTATTTATCCTCAGAATATGCCCTCCCTCATAGGAATACCTCTGGTTTGTACGGTGGGAGAAGCGAGACAAATAATAAAGAAATGGGTCATTTAGATGGGTTTGGAAAACAATCTCACAGAAATTTTTTTTTCGGAAATAACTCTTCAAAACAACAGCAACATTTTCGTAGCACCAATTATAGCACCGTATTTCTAAAACCGCGTTATCCCGAAAGAATGCGTAACCTACAGGCTCTTCGTCATAAAAAAATAGTTTCAAATCGACTTGAGCACTCCTCAAACCTAGAATGGCTCTCCAAGAGTGATCTGTGCGTTTCAAATTACCAACTATAATCTCATCGTTCTGGTCATATATGCTAGATAAAAAATACCGGTATTTATCTTCATAGTCACAAATCTTGGCACGGGAGGAATAATCGTAAATTGTCATATCATCTAGATAGATTTTTAACTCGCCAAAATCTGATATCCCAACAAACCCGTGAGAAGTCCAATATCCGTCCATCTTCCTACGGGCGAAACCAAGCGCTAAATCTCTTCCTTTAGACATCTCATTAATCTTTTCGATGAATGTGTGAGTGATGATGGATTTTTGAAAGTCTTTTCTGATAGCCATAAAAGAGAGGCCACACACACTCAGGGTTATGCCCTTGAAATTCATTTCACGGTCTAATAACAGCAGTGCACCAACAATGTTGCCACCTGATCTTGCAATTTGCCATTTTTGTCCTGGCATCTCTGTGATTATTTTTGAAAAATTTTTATAGAGAGCAGTCCTGTTTCCAGGAAACGAGTCACATAGTAATTCAATCAAATCCGCACATTTCTCTTGGGTAAAAGTCTGATCATATTCAAAATAAATCATCTTCCACCATGCAAGTTTATCGTTTCACCGGTGAAATATTCACAGTTTTGTATAAATTCTATTGCAGCAATTATGTCGCTTGTTGTGCCAAGCCTCTTAAGAGCACCTTTCGACATGTATTCATCCACTTGGTTTTTGCTCAAACGGCGGGATAAACCATCCTCAAAATACCCGAGGCTGATGATATTAGACATTATCCCGAAGCGACCATATTCTTGCGCCAGGCTTTTGCTGTATCCTATCAGAGCAGATTTAGAGGCAGAATAAACTCCTGCACCCACCCCACCAGATTGGCCAACTATTGACGATACATGAATAATACGTCCCCACCGCTGATCGATCATTGCTGGCAACAGGCTCTGCACCAGTGCGATACTAGCGAAAACATTAATACCAAAAGTTTTGTTAACCTGCTCTTGAGTACAATTTACTAAAAGATTATCAGATTTATACGCTGCCAAGTGCACAACTGTTATATGCTCCAAACTGTTGTCATATTTATCCGCAAATGCTTTTACTTCAGTTTCACTTAAAAGGTTTACCCGCTCAATGATGGTGTTTGGCAAAGGATCTAGGTTCGATTGATAAACGATACCAATAACTTTTTCACGCTCCGATAATCGCTTGAGAAGCTGCTGACCAATTCCACCTGAAGCGCCTGTCATAACTATCATGCGTCACCCCAAGTAATGATCGAAGATCCCCAAGAATACCCGACACCAAAACCGATGAGCATTACTTTGTTTCCTCTTTTGATTTTATTTTGATCTAAAGCATTGCTTAGCGCAATTGGTAGGGTGCACGAAACCGTATTGCCTATGTCTTCTAAATCAAAGAGCGTCTTTGATTCAGGGATTGAAAGCCTGTCAATTAGTGTCTTAATAACAAGCTCACTAGCTTGGTGGAACACAAACACGTCAATATCGTGAATGTTAACACCGGTTTTTTTCAGCGTCTCTTTCACTAACAACGGAACGACTCGAAGAGCAAATAAAAGGACGTTCGCGCCATTCATAAAAAGATAATTTTTTTCGTTTTCGACAAGTTTGCGAGCCCCAGAGCCTTTTACAATCAGCTCGTTCGCACCGGAGCCATCAGATCCAAAAACGAATGGGCCTATACAAAACTCGGAACCCGGAGCCTTTTCTACTAAACATGCAGCTGCAGCATCACTAAATAGCATTCTATTTGCTCTATCAGCTTCATCAATATATTTCGTATAAGTCTCTGCGCACACAACTAAACAGTTGCTAACTGTTCCTGCTGTTATCAGGCTGGCAGCAACAGACAAAGCGTTGACAAAACCTGAACACCCTAAATTTATATCAAAGGCCAGTACTGACTTGGGTAGATTTAATCTGTTCTGAATTATGCAAGCTGATGTTGGAAGGGTGTAATCTGGCGACTGAGTTACTAATATTATCGCATCTACTGCAGATACATCTACCTCGTGTTCGTTTAAAAGCTTAAAACAAGCAGAGGTTGCAAGGTCAACAGCGGTTTCATCTATTCCGCTAATATAACGTTGTTTTATGCCAGTCTTGAGTTCAATTTTATCAACATCCCACTCGGGATTTTGCTTTTTAATTACCTTGTTAGTTTCGACAGTCCTAGGCAGGTGGTAGCTAATTTTACTGATTGCAATATCTCTGTACATATCAGTTTATTGTTCCAACAGACTATTTTCTTCCAAAATTTCCATCAACTTTTCCACGCTATAAGCTCTAGAAAGCTCACTTATGGGTGAACACCGTCCGTCAAGCCGTTTATCGAGTTTGATCAAAATCGACAAATGGCCAAGTGAGTCCCATTTCTCATGCCACTCAACATTACTATTATCGTCGATCGTCCCTCGCTCAATCTCAAGAGCATCCTCAATAATTTCGATAAGATCTTGTCGGACAAGCATGTTTAATTCCTTTGCGCCATATAGATGTCTGTATAACAAACAAATTTCCCATATTTAAATTCATAGTTAACTGATCCTTCGGCCCTTAACAACTGAAGTACTTCTGAATGTGTCTCCAAATCTTCTGGTAGAAACCAAGATTTGCTGAAGACCTTCTCGACTGAGTGAAAATGTGTTTTTGCACAATCGAGCACTCTGTCTACATCTGACAATGAAATGATTGGGAAAAATAGTTTTCCCTCAGGAGTCAAATAATCGCCAACTTGACTCAAAACCTTCCTAACATTATCGGTTCCATCTCTTCCTGAATTAGAGGGAACGTTTTCAAACCATTTTGAAATGGTTGCTAAGGGATCTGCAACTCCAGATATATCATTTATCACTAAGTCAAATTTGTGGTCTTTCCATCCATCAAAGATGTCTGAAACCCGGGCATCAACAGCAACATTTAATTTTGCCGCGTTATCTTCGGTAAAATCTATCGCTTCCTTACTGACATCAGATGCAAAAAGTTTGCCTACTTTCCCGTGTAAAAATAAAGTAAGGCCAACTATGCCAATACCACAGCCAAGATCCAACAATGTGTCTGAATGCAAAATTTCTTTTGCCACTGCTGAAATCAAGAAGTCTGTCGTTGCAGTCGGCATAAACACTTCATCCCCAAAGCTAAAAGAAATTTCCTTAGCTTGGTCAACTGGAGAAATATATTTTAATTCAGGCATATCTAATGTCAGTCCCCTCTAATTTTTGATTTGAAATAATTGAAATAAATTCTTTAATGTCACGAAACCTTACCTGACTATGTATTGGTATGGGCACAACTTTCATATATCCGTCTTCTTTGGCATCAACTTTAAGATGTTTGGGGGAGTCAGAACCAATAGGCACACAAACTGGCCAGTCACTTCTGGGAATAGCCCAACATGATATCAATCGATTATTAGGTAGCTGCTTAGCCAGTGAAATACCGCTGCTCTTGAATAAATTTATCTTTGCGGTCCTATCTTCAACAATCTCACCTAACTTCAGGATTTTAGAATAGATATCACCTATTGCAAGCTTCGGAAGAAAACCGTTCTGACACTCCACGTCATACCAATTTAGGGTCAAACTGGGGTATTTAGTTGACATTAAGCGAAAAAAGAAATGAAGATGGCCTAGGGACCTTCGTGCCTTTCTGATTTTTTTCAACTGATTGGCATCTTTCGAGCTCTGGCAAAGTATAACACCCCCACAAAGTGTTCCGAAAATTTTTGAAAGTGACAAAACTTCAAATCTTCCATCAAGTGGAAAAATGTCTCCGTTCATCGGTATCAAGCTATCGACCGAATCCTCAATTAAAACTCCGTGAAAATTAGGCTGACTTATGTATCCCCACTGATGTATCGCTATAGTTGCCTTTGTATTATTGGACATAATCGGGGTTGGTGTCGTATTTCTAGAAATAGCGTTAATTACACAGTGGCTTGAAAAGGGCGGCAGCAACACATGATCTGCTCTTGCCAACCCGAGAAGATCCATAATTGCCGACAAGCAAGCTCTGCCACTAGTCATTAGAACAGGGCAACTGTGAGGGTAAAGAAAAGAAAAATAGTCTTCGATATCATCTACACCCAGAGCCACATGTTTGATCGACGAACTAAATGATAAACCACTTCGAGGCCATATTTGTGAAAAATTTATCAATGCAACGTTCCGTGATACTGTTAATCAAATTTCAATTGGCAAGATGGAAGAAGTAGCAACATTATTTTTGTTTTTGAAGGCATCAAAGATAGACATTAATGAACGGCCACCATGTTCATATTGCTGGCCTTCTCATTTAACCAAAGTCAAAAGTAAAAATATTTTCCGTTGTGATATCTGTTGCAAAGCCTCTCTTAAATTTTGAAATGTTTTTAGTCTTCTCTTCTTTACAATTCTCAATACCTACATCACCTAACAAGAATTTTTCGCATCTTTTTTGAACTGCAAAATCAATAGCTTTCCATAGCGGAAAATGATTTATAGCTAAGCCTTTTGCCATTAACTCACGATCGTTTGCGGAGACCCCATAATACGCATTTTTATCATCATGCATAATGTAGCAGCCACTGACTAAAGCCCCTTTTTTACAAGCATTTACAAGGTAAGCGTTCCCACTAACTATCATATCATACTGTAAATCCCAGGATTTATCTGAACGAGTTTTGCGGCTACTCGCCTTATGATGCAGTTCTCTGAAAGCCTTAAAAGCCTCTAAATCCTTATTGGCGCTATCTACGATAGTTATGTCCAAATTATTTTGCCCCCAATTCAGCAAAGACTTGTATGACTTCCTGATGCATCGGCGTCGCATCTCTTCGCTCAGCGCCAAATTGACCCAACCCAAATATGAAATGCTTAATTGTTCAACTGAAGACAAGCTTTCTCGTAAAAAAATGGAACAAACTGTTAATTTTGCTCTTATTTTTATATGCTTCAATTGACTTGTCAGTATTTTTACTGCGTTATGATGCTCCTCTCCCTTCAGCGTTGAGAGAATTTCCGTCGGTCCCTCAGCAAAATTTAATTCATTTTCTCTGCAAATTGCTGGGACTACAAGAACTGGCTCTGAATCCCGTATTAAAAAAACTGACCTATTAGAAAAATTAGGTCCTAAATATTCTAAATAATAAGCTATCGCAGGTGAACTGCGCATAAAATGACTTTTGAAGAGTTCGCTGAGTTTGGATTTGTTAAATTTATCTAACTCACTTGCTGATAAGTCGCACCAATGTCTGAGTTGGAATGCTGACATAAATTATTTCTCCAAAAGACTAGACAATTCAGAAGTGACATACCCGAAATCTTGGTCGCTCATACTGAAATAAAGTGGTAAAGAAAGGCCACTCTCGTAGTATTGTTGAGCGAAAGGAAAATCAGATCCCTCGAAACCTGCAGATCGATAAAAAGGTTGGTTAACCACAGGTATGTAATGAACTTGGGTAATGATACCTTTTTTGCGCAAAGCGTGCATGATATGGTTTCGCGACCGTCCAACTGACTTGAAATCAATCATTATTGGGAAGAGGTGGTTTGCCGAAAGATTGATATCAACTAACCGCGGCCGTGTTATGTTCGCGTGATTTTTCATCCACTCAATGTATCGATGAGCAATCATGCGACGTCGCTCTACAAATTGATCTAACTTTTTCATCTGAGATAGAGCTAAAGATGCCTGAATATCAGTCAGCCTGTAATGGTATCCCAAAGTTATCATCTCATAATACCAAGGATTTATAAGGCCATCCGTGAAGGCTTCTTTTGAATTTTGGAAAGCGTCATCACTTTTGTTTATGCCATGAGATCGAAGGCGCAAGAGTGAACGATAGATTTTTTCGCTATTAGTTGTAATTATCCCCCCTTCCCCTGCCGCTATTGATTTAACAGGATGCAAAGAAAAGACTGTGCAGTCACTATATCTGCAAGAACCAATTTTGGCGCCACATTCGTAGCTACCCCCAAGTCCATGAGCCGCATCCTCTACAACAAATTTACCCGCCGACTTCGCTAACTTACATATTTCCGAAATCCCGGTCGCGGACCCTGAAAAAATCACCGGGGCTACGACTTCTATACTTGCATCCTCAGCGATAGCAATCGCTGCAGCATTCACCCCCATGTTTAGACTTTTTAAGTCAATGTCAGCAAAAGCTACACCGCCACCACAAAAAATAGCTGCATTTGCTGTAGATACAAATGTATTAGGTGATGTCAAAACAGTTTTGCCTTTCGACACTCCCAAGGCCATATATGTAAGATGCAAGCCTGCTGTTGCCGATGAGACGCATACGGCAAATTTTGCGCCGACATAGTCGGCGATACACTCCTCTAACTTGGAAATTTTCGGACCTTGTGTCAGCGGCCCAGTCTGCAAAGTCTTTACGACTTCTGCGATGTCAGATGAGTCGATGTGGTGCTTCCCATATGGTATTATCTTGCCTAAACAGCCAATTTCGTCCTGAGCTATTTTATCTGCTTTTAAATCCTGAACTAAGTCATCAGCATTTATATCCGACACTCGTAACAAGGATAACATTCTCTTGTTCGATAGGCTCAAATCTAAAGGCCGTAAAACACCGCCTCTCATCCTTGAGGCTTGGATCGGTTGGATCACTTCCGGGTCATAACCAAATGCTTTAGCTATTTTTACGCTGAATGCATATTTCGAAATCCTCTCCCCCGAGCATAGATTCAATATCCCAGAAATTTCTCTCCTTACTGCGTCCATAGACAAATCTATGAGCCTGCCCGTCGACAGCGCAGTAAAAAACACGTCGTCAAACATGGTAAATACATCATTTCTTTTCAATGAATTAATGATTTGGTCTGATAAGGAATAACGGTAATCAGGGCCCCAACCAAAAAAAGATGTGCGAACTATTAGTGCGTTGGGCATATGTAACTGGACAGCCGTCTCAGCAGCAGCTTTATGGCGTGCATACTGATTAAGCGCTACTATTTCTGCTTGTTCATCGATATAGGCTTTTTTGCCGTCAAAAAGATGATCCGTGGAGACATGTAACAAACGAACAGAGTAGGCGGCACAGGCTAATGAAACAGATTTGGCAAGGTTCACGTTGGCATGCAAAGATTTTTGTGGGAATTGCTCACATTCCTCAACATTAGTGAGTCCAGCAGTGTGAACGACAAGATCAGGGTTGACCCGTTCTAAAAAATTTTGAAATGCCGTGCCATCATCTAAACCAACAATGTGTGTAGTTATTCCGTCTAAATTGATATCACGATGATGCACGATTGAATGTACGTCATGGTCGTCACGACATCTCAGAGCCCAATTTAAGGCGAGTAAACCAGATCCACCAGTAATCAAGATACGCATTTCACGCACCTAGGTGTCCCGGCTGTCGACGTAATTTAGATCTATCCATTTGGCCAAAACTTCTCTACTCATCCAGTCACTATTATTATCGGAGGTATATGAGAAAAAATCTGGAACTTTTTTGCCATCCGCTATTCTTTTTGGATCTTTAGACCAACCGTTTATGGCAGGCAGGATCTTGAAATAACCGTCATATTCATATGTGTGGGGCGCATCTTCCAAACCAATCATCTGCTCATGCAACTTCTCACCCGGTCTTATGCCAATGATACTATACTTGGCTTTTGGAGCTATGGTTTTTGCAATGTCGACAACTTTCATTGACGGTATTTTCTTTACGTATATTTCGCCACCCTTCATATCTCTGAGCGCATGCCAGACTAATTCTACACCATCCTCCAACGAGATCATAAATCGCGTCATTTCAACATCAGTAATTGGCAACTGGTCAGTTTTTTGTAACGATAAAAAGAACGGGATGACTGACCCACGCGATCCCATTACATTTCCATACCGAACCACTGAAAATCTTGATCCGTTCTGTCCATCCGGGGGATTGCTGGCCGAAAAAAGTTTGTCTGACGCCAACTTTGTTGCGCCATAAAGATTTATGGGATTAGACGCCTTATCAGTTGAGAGGGCTACTGTGCTTGTAACACCGGCCTCGCGGCACGCATCGATCACATTCATGGCACCATTAATATTGGTTTTGATGCATTCCCCTGGATTGTATTCTGCTGTTGGCACTATTTTCGTTGCCGCAGCATGCACAACATGATCAACACCTTGCATCACCTGCGCCATCCGACCTTTATCCCGAACATCGCCAATAACAAACTTTATCCGCGGTTCATCCTGATACTTCAAGGCCATATCCCACTGCTTCATCTCATCCCGAGAGACAACGATTATTCGTTTGGGATTAAATTTTGCCAATGTCATCGGCACAAAAACATTACCGAATGAACCTGTCCCCCCAGTAATCAAGATTGTTTTATTTGTAAGCATATTCTCCAGTCGCTCCAAATCAGACGAAATAAGATGTAAAGAATTAAATCACTGCTACTTTTCACTAACTTCGTCAATATCAGTAGATGGCAATCCGCCGCTGATAGTTTGACCATACCTATCTTCAACTCGCACTCGATCGTTAAAATGCGGCGTTGAGGCCTCTATGATAACGCAGTCAGTGAGTGCCTCTTCCTGATGGACGGCGCCGGGCGGAAAATGAAACGTGGCACCTGCGCAAAGTATTCTTTCGCGAAGAATGCCGTCACCCTCATCAAACCTTATGATCAGTTCCCCCTCAACCAAGTAACCACATTCATCTTTTTTATGGTGATATTGGAGCCCTCCTTTGAAGCCTGCTTTCAACACCAACTTTTTAAGTGAATATTTTCCCGACACCAGAGCGAGAAGAGTCTCTTCACCCCAATCTCGATGACCTAAATCTTCTGCGATTGGAAAGTGCACCTGAGGTATTTTCGACGTCATCTTGCCCTCATTTTAAATTACGTTGGTGATGATTGAATTTAAACGATCAGAAAACCTACGAGGTTCCACTTTATAGAAATAGTTGAGTTGGTTATCTAACTCATCACCGTTCATGGAACTTTTCATTTCGCACAACCTAGAAACATTGTTAGATAGTCCACTCTCAGACTTGCTCAAAATTAGCGAGCCAATTCCCTCTGTTCCACGAAAGTGCATATAATTGTTGTAAACATTGCGCATGTTTGTGGCGTACTTTGGGTCATCCCAAACAAGGGCGAGATATGGCGTTCTCATCAAGAGCGCCTCGATAAGCATTGTCGTCATTCCACCCACCACTCCTTCTGCATTCTGAAGTAACGACGGATAATAGCTTAGATCTGGTTGTTGTGTCTTATCCCCATTGCTAAATGCTTTTGCAATTTGAGGATCAAGTTGAACAGATGCCAAATCTGTAACATCCACTATATCGTTGCTCTGTCTCCACGGATGTGGCCTGTAGATAATACGCAGGTGCTTCAATTTAGAATTTTTAGAGATACAATAGTCCAAAGCTTGGAGTGCTCTTCTCTCATCGAATTCAAGAGCTGTACCCACAAATAACAAATATTTAAAATCAAAATTACTTTTTAATTTTTTTGCTCTCAACAAAAAATAATCATCAAACCTAGGCGTCCCACCTATGAAAACGCGCTCAGCAGGGATGTTGTGAATTAATTTACAGTGATCAACGCTTTGCTCTCCCCAAACAGATAAAAAATCAGGCTGCTCATACATTACTGACTTGCTGGATAAATTATCCCAATTGTCCACAACCATCAGTGTTTTTGCGCCCAGATTACGCGTTATCCGTATCATTTCCATATTCAAAGGCTCGTATGCGGAGCTTGGCATGATTACCAGATCAGGTCCAAAACCCCGTATTTTTTCGTCTATATCGTCTCTCTTTTCCAAAAAAGTCTTAAAGATTGCTAAGCTGCAGATGTTTATGCCTGGTAAGGCTAAAGTTGAAAACAGAATCCAGAGAAAAAATCTTTTTATTTGGCGCAGCTTATATTTGGTTAAACCAATATATCCACCTGCATTGACCGGCGTCGGGAGAAAATAAAGACGCTTAATGCGAAAACGAAATGTTGAAGAAACTGGTCTTCGTATGAACATAAAAAGCTCAAATAGCCGCCAGTGATTTTTCATCGGCATTGATGCGATGACTTCAAATTCTTTTTCACATTCAAAACTCTCAGGTAAGGATATGCTGTCTTGAATCAAAAATTTGATTTGGAATTTTGACGCGAGGTTTTCAAAAGCTCCCGTGTCTATGTAATTTCTGACATGGATTTGGCTAAGCAGAACGATTGCTATCTTTTTTTGATTACTATGCATCAAATGTTTTTAGGAAGTGTTCAGCAACCAACCAATCCTCGGGAAAATTAATGTCAAAACCCTCCAATCCTTCTGTAAAAAACGGTAGGACCGATAGTCCAGCTATAGACCCTGTTTCTCGCAGCACTTTCGCCCAGACAATTTCAAGGCTAGCATTTTGGATGTAAACCTCTGGCAAGTTAGCATATTGATGACTATGCCAAGGTGTTCCATCTCTCATAAATGGCATCATCGGCTGGATTCTATTTTGCTGTTTGATCCACATTTTTCCGGGATGCTCTTTGACTTTTTGTACCGCCCGAAGCGAGTCCTGCTTGCCATCCGCTAGAAATAAATTCATGGCGCGATTTATCGTTGTTTCCGTTCTGAATGGATTAGTTGGTCGAAGGACAGCCAATATATCAGGGTTGACATGTTCTAATTTCAAAACGTCCAGGATCCAAAGCATCCAATCAATATCAGGAGATGTGTCACCAGAAATTGTTTTTGGTCTTAGCTTTGGCACCCATGCCCCGTAGGCTGACGCTACCCGTGCATAATCCGCACTATCTGTGACGCAAATAACGTGATCAAATATCTGACTTTTGATAGCCGCTTCAATGCTAAAAGCAATTAATGGTTTGGACCCAAGTTGCTTGATGTTTTTGTTTTTTATTCGCTTCGAACCCGCGCGCGCTGGCACAAGGGCAGTCTTTGAGTATTTAAGCATCACTTTTTTTAATCGCCCTGTTTGTCAAAGATAACATCGTCAAAACAGAGAACTTCACCAGCTTTAAGGGCGCGTCTTGTTTTACTTCCAATAAAACGGTGGCTCTCTCGCACTGGGACATAGGTATCAGGAAAAATACGCCCTGAGAGATCAGCGATTGTTATCTCAGCACCCAAGGGTAGATTTCTAGCCACAACTAACGATTTTCCTAACTTCTGAAAAACTTGTTCATTCCCTATTTCATGTTTTGGCTTTTTTTGCATCATCTCAGGTACGCGTTGGGTATCACGGACGAATTTTCTAAATCCCTCAGGTTCCAAGGCAAAACTGTGATCAGTGCCTTTTTGTGCTCGATCTGTGGTGACATGCTTCTCAAACACCCTTGCTCCTAACATGTAAGCCACTGGACCCGACGAAATACCATTAAAATGATCAGACAACCCGATGATTAAATCTGGAAACATTTGCTGCAATTGAGGGATGTTCGACAACCCGAGACGGTCATAAGGACAGGGATACTCGGATACACAATGGAGAATGACAACGTCATGATGATGACGGAAAATAGTCTCAATACTTTTATTCACATGAATTTCTGAGGCACCACCAACACTCATGACTATTTGACGTTTTGTTGCTGCTACTTTGTCAACAAATGGAAGATTGCCAATATCAAAGGAGGAAATTTTTAGCAAATCAACATCCAGATCAACTAGCATTTCAAGGCTAGGTTCATCAAATGGCGTGCACATGAAAGCAACATTACATAACTTGCACTCTCGTTTGAGAATTGAGAATTCCTCTTTTGACAACTCCAGGCTTTCCCTATGCGCACCGTAGGTGTCAGCAAAAGCATTTTCCGAGTTATATTGGGCATCATATGCATCAGCACTGAAAAGGTATTTGTTATCGCGTGCCTGAAACTTAATCGCATCAGCCCCTGCAGCTGCGAACGTATGGATATAGCGCACTGCTTGCTCAAGGGAGCCCTGATGGTTCTGCCCGACCTCAGCTATAAAATATGAACTTTGGTTATTGAGAGCCTTTTTTACACGATACATTTAACCTCTTTTTTCTACTTCAAGTGCTATTTTGCCAAGCAACTCGGCTATTTTCTATCTCATTAGAATCTTGAAGTAAACTTTGCTAATGCTTGGCAAAATCTCCAGCACTTGCAGACCCAACAATCCACAAAAATTAACACTAGTGCACGTGAGAATCAGAAAAACAGGCTTCATTCCTTGAGTTCAGTCACCAATCTCGCAATTTCATCAGCAAAGAGTGACGCCCCATAAAAAGATAGATGGTCATCATCATAATAAAACAGCTTTCCACCGTGACTATTGGTGCAATAACCTTTCACGTGCTGATCACACAAAAATTTGGCTGGTCGCACTCGCCTGAGCCGTGAGTCAGATACCTTATCAAGGGAACCATTGACGTCTTTCGTCCTATCAATGAATAGGTTTTTCTCAACTCCCAGAAATCCATCATATTTATTCTCTAATTTTAGCTTAATTACTTTCTTTGGAACATGCCAACCCGCCTCTGGAACAGGGTAGACGATCACAACATTGAAACCATTTTCTAACCATAGTTCGACTCCATTTTTTAAAAAAACACGACCACTAGTTGTCATATCACCTAGAGTGCTGACATGGCTATCATGGTATATTGGCGTTGGCGACACCCCATATTCTATACCGCCAGCACCATTATCAAATCCTTCTGTATGGAAAATATTTGTAAAGCGCCCCGCCAAAATTACAGTTCTAATGTCCATAGATTGCAAAAATTCAAGGATAACGCGATTGGCTGGTGCACAATCATATTGTGTTGTCGAATAATGGCTGAAAGGTAGGCAGCCAGAGACTGTTATCGCAATTGAAGTAATCCCATTTTTTTTCAACTCTACCATCGCGGGATAAGCTATCGCGGCAGCGTGACTGTCGCCTAAAATAGCAGTATCTAACGTTCTTGCAGAGCGCATGATGCAATGCTCTCTAATATTTTTGAGCTTGTTACTTGTAACGTCTGATGCTGCAAGATGGCATTTATCTCGGAGAGGGCTACGTTCGTTCTGGGCTTTGTCTGCAGCAACAATAACGGAGTCGTAACGCCAAGGCATCCCAGCAAAAAAATTCATGCTGAGTCCCACCACCGTCAGAGCAAATAAGAATGAAAAACACCCAATCAAAAACGATTTGTCATTTTTTTTTGAAAACCTTCCAGCTCTAAAACGACGCTCAATAAATCTCCAAGACACAAAACCCAATAGAATAGTGCATATAATCAAGCCAATCTTCGTTGCAAATCCCAACCCAGCTTGGGTGTAGTTTCTATAAAATGCAAAAAGGGGTTGATGCCAAAGATAAGTGCTATAACTAATCAGCCCCAAATTCACCATGGGTCTGAAAGATAGAAATTTACCGACTGCATTATTTTCCTTAGCAAACAATATTAGTAATAAAGCTCCAGTCGTGGGTAAAAGCGTATGTAGTGATGGCGTTGGTGTCTGTGTATCGAATAACACTATGCTCCCACCTATCAAAAGCATTCCGAGCGCTGCCAAAAAACCGTTTGAGTGGTGTCTATTCCTATGCTGCCATAACGCAGCACCGCAACCTAACATCAACTCCCAAGCCCGAGTGACTGGTAGAAAAAAATTTGCGATACGTTGCTGACGCCAACCTATTTCGCTTAACACAATACTAGTGAGAAATATTAAAATCACAGCCCCAAATGTGTATTTCCAACCAAATCGAAAAGAGAGCAGCATAAAAAGTGGAAAACAAAGGTAGAACTGCTCCTCCACTGACAGAGACCATGTGTGAAGTAACGGTATAAGCTCATTGGCAGTGCTAAAATAATCCGAGACACGCCAAAAGAAAATATTGGACATAAACCCTGACGTTGCGCTCAAGCTCAACCCAAACTGTTTTAAATCTGAAGGCAACAAAAACAAATATGCCAAGAGACCTGATACCGTGAGCATTAAAATTAAGGCAGGCAAAATCCTCCGAGACCGTCGAACGATAAAGCCTAGATATGAGAACGTCCCTGTCGATAAATCATCGACGATAATTGTTGTTATCAAAAATCCCGAAATTACAAAAAAGATGTCTACACCGACATACCCGCCGGTGAATCCAGAGATGTCAGCATGAAAAAAAATTACTGCAAGGACGGCAATCGCGCGCAAACCATCAATCTCAGGCCTATACCGAGATGGCTCTGTCATGTGGCTTTGCTCTGCAGGGTGGCTCTTAATTTACCAAGAAGACTTCTGATATTAAACACTTTGCGATTTTGAAAGTCCCAGACATAATAAACTAAAAATTCTGGAAGCCCCAATTTGGACAGCTTTATTTCATAATTATTTCCAGAGATTCTTTTAGTTTGGAATGATCTTAACTTTTTCTGGCGCGCAAGACGCCCAAGGTCCAGGCCGGCTTCGGCCTCTTCAAAAAATCCAAAAAAATCAGCCCACTGCCGTTTTTGTGCGTTCCAATTTTGATTGCTAAAAATATATCTTGAGCGCCCAAAGTGTTCGGCACCACTGAATTTAAAAGCAAAATTAGCACCTAAAACTTGATCTGAACACAGCGAGCAATTGGCACCAGTAGTCATACAAAATGGTTGAAATGGATTTGGCTCTGGCTCCAAGTCCCAGTATGTCAAAAGGTTTTTTTTGAGACCAATTTGCAAAAAATCTGGGGGACACAGGAGCAAACCTTTGCCGAAAAGATAAAGACTCACCCCTAGTGGAAAGGCTATGAATTTACCAGAAATCTGTGTCTCAGCAACAGTATGCCGTAACTTTTTTGAGTCAATGACGTTCACCTCAACCCTAGAGCGAACAACCATCTCTGAGCTAGCAGCCTCAAGTCCACATTTCGTCGAAACTAAAATGCGTTTCCAATTAATCCCATATCCACAAATCCCGGGATCCTCACTCTCGACAAGGCGATCAATAAAACGATACGCTGATTTAGGGACTTCACCTTTCCACGTACTCACAACAATTTCACGCGAACGATCAGCCTTCTTCAGATCCTCAAAATAGCTAAAGGAACGCTCGCCAAGGCGGGAAAAAACCTGACCACAAATTACATAGCTGTACATACGGTTAGAGATTTGTTTCTTGGAATAGCCGGTTGGCTTCATCAGCCATCAATTGATCCGCTAGTTTAACTATATTGCTTTTGCTTGTCGTCACAACATCTGCGCCGGCAAAAAAAGCGCTCTCTATAGATGCAGGCTGCCTAACGGATCCTACGAGTATTTTAGTCTTATTTACGAGCCCCTCTTTGCGACGCCAAGAGTCATAATTTTTAACATGTTTATATGGATCTATACCTTGATCACTCATCTTGCCCCAAAAGAAGCTTACGATTCTAGCACCCGACAAGGCCGTGATTGGTCAAGTTGTGCTTGCTGAAACTCTTGGCTTTGCCGCCCGCTTTATTAATTTTTTAACGAGGCACGCAGTCGAAAAAGTGTTTGCGCTGGGAAGCGCTTACTTTTTGACCCTCAAAGGGTTTATTGATATGTTGCGGTATGTTGTCGATCATGTTCACTCATCATTGGGCGTGTTTTGCGGCGGTAAGAAAAATTGTGCTGACGTTCGTAATCAATCTAATCGAGACAAGCTTGAGTATTTCTGTATTCGGAATAATTCAGACCAGCCGCCTGATCGCTTGTCTAAAAATGCCAAATTCATCATCGACGATATTTTTTACGCACAGCCAGAACATGATTATCTGAAAACTAATCTCGGTGTTGGTTGGGTACGAGTATTGTGGTGCCTAAATATGCATGTGTTAGATTAGCAAAAACAAGGAACTCAACGTGCCCCGTTTATTTTTTCAGGAAATTTAACCGGCTACATAGAGCGCGCTCGTCTTTTTTTGGCTTGGATAAGCAAAGTGATTTTGAACAAATTAATTCGATTACTACTGATCAACGGCAAGTTGCAATTGGCGCTGTTCACGTTGTTGGTTTTTTTGCAGGCGGTGATGGATCTTTTAAGCGTGATTTCGATTTTTCCATTCATGGCTCTTCTAGGCGATGTTGATAGTCTCCCTAAAACTGGAAAACTGTTGTGGGTTTTTGATGCCCTTGAAAAATTTAATTTTGAGAACGAAAAAATCTTCTTATTGTGCGCCAGCTTTTCTGTGATTTTGACTGCAAACGTGGTGAAACTGTGTGTTGTAAAATTCCAGCTATCGTTTTGCGCTCGGATTAATCAAAAACTAAATTGGAGGCTGGTTTCAAAGTATATTTCCATGCCATACGATTGGCATCTTCAGAAGAATTCTTCTGAGATAGGTAAGAACTTGTTAACTGAGATAGATCAAGTTGTATATGGTGGTATTTTGCCGCTGTCCGTGATGTTTTCCTCCTCCATATCAGCATTGGCAATTTTGGCTTTTCTCACATTCATGGATTTGGCCGTAGCACTCTCAATAATGGCGTTTTTTGGAACCGCCTTCAGCTTTTTTGTCTATCTGACCCGACGTCCATTGCGTCGTATCGGTGAGGCGAGGTTCACTGCAAACGAAAAAAGATTCCAAGTTTTGAATGATACCTTTGTAGGGATAAAGGAGGTGAAGCTTTCGCGCAATGCTGGCTGGTTTTTATCCCAATATTCCCCGGCACTTTGGACTTACATCCATAATCACGCACGAGCGAATTTTATAAAGCAAATCCCACGTTTTATGCTCGAAGTCATTGCCATTGGGGCAATGATGCTGGTAATTCTTTATTTCATATCTAAAGGAAGGCCCTTCATTGAGGTTGTGCCGACCGTAGCAGTATACGCATATGCTGGATACAGGCTCCTTCCATATTTTCACGCGATTTATGGCGCCAACGCCGGGATCCAGTTCTCCCGAGCTAGCGTCGACGCTGTTTATCATGATGTAAATCCGGAGAAGCCCCCAGCCCAGTTTTTTCAGCCCTCTTTTAGGCCTCGGAAACTAGGCTTAATTGAGTTTGAAAGCACGATAAAAATAGATGATCTGACGTTCAGTTATAATCACGCTGCCGAGCCTAGCTTATCCAACGTAAATCTCACTTTAAGAAAGGGGACTTCAGTTGGTGTGGTCGGTGTCACAGGAAGTGGGAAATCTACTCTCATAGACTGTGTTGTAGGGTTGTTGCCAGTTAAAGACGGAATGGTCAAGGTAGACAATGTTTGTGTTTCACTAGAGAATTGTGAAGAATGGCAACGAAACATAGGCTATGTTTCCCAAAGTGTTTTTGTTTTTGATGACACAATAAAAAACAATATCGTTTTCGGCGTCAGCGACAAAGAGATCGACTCTCATTTGCTCGAAAAAATAATAAGGTTGGTCAGACTTGAAAATGTTGTTAACGGCCTGGTGAATGATAATGCTGAGGCAACAATTGGAGATCGGGGGGTTCGGCTTTCAGGAGGGCAATTGCAGCGCGTCGGGATTGCGCGAGCTCTTTACAAGTGCTCAGATCTTTTGGTGCTTGACGAAGCAACGTCGGCACTGGATGCAATAACTGAAAGCGAACTTATTGCGGGCATAAAAAAAGAATTTCCCCAGCTGACGGTTTTACTAGTTACGCACAACACGGATCTTGTTAAAGACTGTGAAGAGGTGATCGTTTTGGATGAGGGCGTTGTCACTGCACGAGGGAATTACGAAACGTTGCTCAATGATAGCCCAATTTTTCAGAGTCTTGCGAGGCGTAGGATACTTTAATGAAAATTATAACAGTAGCAGCTGGTGCTGGTGTCCGTCTGGCCTCAGCTTCTCCCCCAGTTCCACGTCCACAAAAGCTTGGACAAATGCCAAAAGCTATGTACCCAATTGCTGCACGGCCAATAGCCGCTTGGTCTGCAAGCATTTATGAGGAATGGCTGGCGGCAGGTCTTGTAGACTATTCTGATTTTATTTTTGTTGTTCAGGAGGCCCATGACAGAGACTTTCAAATAGTCGAGCACATAAAGACACATGTCCACTCAGATGTAACTTTTAAAACGATCCCAGAGCTGTCCAGCGGCCCAGCGGCCACTGCAATGAGTGCAATCAGCGAGCTTGATGACTGCGAGGGCATATTGATCAATGACTGTGACCATTATTTTTCATCTTCAGGGCTCATGAAGAGTTTGACCCAAAATGGCCAGCAAGAACCTGACGTGCTGATCGCAACAACGGATACCCATAATTCAATCCCCACGTGGTCATATGCTATTCTTGAGAAGTCGACTAATCCACGACTGCAGGCTGTTCGGGACATTCGAGAGAAAGATCCAGAGCTTGCTAGCGCTGGTGCGCCAGGCGTCATCGGCGCATATTATTTTAAATCTGCCAAACTCTTTCGGGATTTGTATGAAGAAACTTTTTTCGATTTTGATGGCGAGAAATATGTATCACATGTCATAAGGCACGCCTTAGATCGTGGTTTTTGTGTGATGGCAGCGAAATCGAGTTTCGGCTACCCACTCGGAACGTCAGATGAAATCGAACTGTTCAAAGCGGCGCTGGTTCAAAAAAAATTAAATCAGAAGTCGAAAAATTATTTCATTAACTTGGATGTCTTGTTTGCTCGCTTGGGTTTCAGTGGCAAGAAAGCCGAACTAAAACACATAGATAACAGCTTCAATTACGCGATTAATGAGATGAGGGCATTGGAACTACGACATCTTTACCAAACCGGAAACACTATACTGTTATACTCTGATATTCCTGAAATTTTCAATTTGAAGATTGTTGATTTGCTTAATAGCAACCGAGTGTTCTACGACAATTTGCTTCTAGGAGTTTCATCTGGGACCAGTGCACTTTTTGCATCTTCAAAAAATGTTACCACGAAGTCTGACCAAGTCATGGCGCAAACTCTCAATGAATTCTCTAATGCAGGCCTTACAATTCATCCGGCGATCAGTGGACATGTAATTACGCGCGACATGACCTCGGGTTCTGGCGCGACTACTGTCCGACTATTGGATGAATTTGGTAAGAGTTTCGTGCGAAAGTATTGCTCAACTTATTCCACTCCCCAAAATGAAAAAATTATCGATGTCTTAAAATTGCAAGCAAATTGGCTTGTTGGACTCAGGGGACGGTTTGCCAAAAATGTCCCCGAGATTATTCAAGCTGGTGTTTCTGGTCAGTATTTTTGTTTAGATATGGAAGATCTCGGCGACCTTCCTACCATATATCGATTAGTTTCAGGCAATGAATGCGGTGAGGTCCAAAAATATGATGTGCTGGAAAAGTTGCTTGAACTAATGGGATCTATATATAGCAACAGCTCCACGGGGCATTATGCCCAAGATGATGGATTGGTGGTTGATTTAATCCTTGATAGAGCCATCCCAGCCTTAAATCTTTTATTTAATTCAGCAAACATTAGTTCCCATCAGCTTGCCTCACAGCAGGTGATTTGTATAAACGACAGGCAAGTCGAAAACCCACTTAAAAAACTTTCTCGCTTGGTGGGAGAGATTGAGAGTGGTGACTTGTGTATTGGAGGAGTAAAAGCTGACTTGTTTTGTAATATCCACGGCGACTTAACTGCAGAAAACGTGCTCGTCAATGATAACCTCATACCAATACTTATTGATCCACTCGCGGCAACAATGGACCTGTCTGCTTACGACGGAGGCGTTCTAGTCAGAGAAAAGTCATCACCTTTTTTTGACTACCTAAAATTGATGCAGAGCTTCTCCACAAGTTATGAAAAATGGGATCGCTACGAGAGGCCCGCAGAAATAGATGAGAATAACAAAATATGGTACAATGAGAAGTTGTTTGGAGTTCACAACGCGGCTGTCGATCAAGTAAGGTTGTTTTACCAAAGTGTCGGTGTGGATACGGGAATACAGAATACCAACCTCATGTTGGCGATTCTTTTATTGCGGATTATTCCCTACAAGATTCAATCACAACAAAGCCAAGCGTTGATGTGTTTTTGTATTGCTGCTGAATTATTAGGGGAAGTGTAATGGCATTTTACTATGACGGAATAAACTTGTCTGAACTCAACGATCTTCATGCAACGGGCGTAGTTTCGGGGGTCACCACCAACTTAACCCTGATAAATGCAGAAAAAAAGACTAAGGGCGCAATTAGAAAATCTATCCTTGAGCCGTTAATGGCCTTTTGCGAACAGCATAATTTGCCGATTTCTGTTCAGGTGGAGGCAAATGTTCCAACTGCAATTATTGAAGAGGCAAAAAGTCTCACTGACCAGTATTCCAGTACGAATAAGCTTCTCGTAAAAGTACCG
>CACCQD010000010.1 GCA_902547925.1 uncultured SAR116 cluster alpha proteobacterium
CTCTTTCATATCCGGCCTCATCGCCGCCCCACCTTTAGCTGTGGCTGGTTTGTCAGGCTCCTTCATATCCGGCCTCATCACCGCCTGAAGTAGGGCCGCAACCTTTGGATTGGATAGAGCCTCTGCTTCATAGCCCGCCTTTGGGGCAGAAGTCTCTGTTCTCTCCACCATTTGCTTACGCTCGATCAGCGCTATCGCCGCCTGCTGCATCAACTGAGTGGTTCTGGCCGTGGTCTTGACTATCGGGACATCAGAAAAAATTGTCCTGTCGATGGCAGCCGTAGGTGTCGCAGCTTCGGCGTTGCCGACACCGACTATCTGCTGCGCGACAACCAAAAGCTGGGTCAAATTTGTTATTTCCCCAACATCGATGGCACCAGTATCAGCAATACTATCAGCAAAAGCAGCGGGCGGTACCACAACAGGACAGACCGGCTGGTCGGTGGCTGTGACAACTTCGTCTGTTTCACGCTGCATCTGCGCGTACAAGCTGGAAAACAGTGCAAGCACCTCGGGTGAGAGCGCAGTCTCATTATCACCATTAGTTTCGCCAAGGCCGCCACTGCCTAAATTCATTGCTTTTGCTTCAATATGTGTCATTTCAAACCCATCATGATGAGGTGCAAGACGCGCGTGTCCGCGAAAGGAGTTGCAAAAACAATGCCAGTAACAGCTACACGGCAATTTTTAGACAGTGGGTTTTGAATATTGCGTCCTGATTTAAGAACCAGTTTGCAAAAATCAGGGGCGAGGCCGGATCCGGGCCGGCAACAGCGCGGCGAGTCGGTCCTCGCGCTGCTCGCGTTCGCGGCGGCGATGCTCAATGCCCTTTTTTACAGACAGCTCGTGCCGATAGCGTTCGGCGGCAAGCTGTTCTTCCTGCGTGCTGACTTCGGCGTTGAGAAATTCATTGCGGTTGCAGATCGTTGTTAGCTGTTCATGAACACGCGTTGCATACCAGTTGGCCGATCGGATGTGCATCGACGTTGTGGCCCCTGGCTTGATCCCCGTATCATCAACGATCGCAGACAGCTGTGTCTCGATGTTGGTGGTGCGCTCAAGCTCCTCGCGCAGGGTGCGCATTGCCTGACCCTTCTTTGCCATTTCAAGTTTTTGCTTTAACGCCAGGCGTTCATAGATGGATCTGCGTTTTACCATCACGATGCCATGAGCTTGAGCAGTTCCTTGCGGCTACTATCAAAATCAGCCTTCTCATTTTCCTGCTGCTGAATGTAATTCATCAAAGCCGGCCAGAGCGAAACTGCAAGATCAAGCTCGGTGTCCTGACCCGGCGCGTATCCGCCCATCAACAACAAATCCCGGTTTTCCATATAAAGCGAGACCAGCCGGCGGAACTTGCGGCTTGCCTGCTGGTGATCCGCGCCGACAATGTCATTCATCACACGGCTGACCGATGACGGCACATCGACCGCCGGATAGACACCCATTTGGGTCTGATCGCGTGACAGCAGAATATGACCATCAAGTATGGCCCGGGCCGTGTCGACAACAGGATCATTTGCATCATCGCCATCGGCAAGAACAGTGTAGATAGCGGTGATCGCCCCCTGTCCCTTGGCACCGGTGCCGGTACGCTCAATCAGGCGCGGGATCATCGAGACAACCGACGGCGGGTATCCCTTTGACGTTGGCTGTTCACCCAGCGCAAGGCCGATTTCCCGGCGGGCGTGGGCAACCCTGGTCAGCGAATCCATGATCAACAGGACATTCTTGCCCTTGTCACGATAGTATTCAGCAATGGCTGTCGCGCGCTCGGCGCCGCGAATACGAAGCAACGGTGACCGGTCCGCCGGCACCGCAACAACGGCAGTTCGTTTACGGGCATCGCCAGCAAGGATCGTATTCACAAAAGCGCCAACCTCACGGCCACGCTCACCAACCATCCCGACGACGACGATATCAGCCGAGGTATACCGGCTCATCATCCCCAGCAAAACAGACTTACCGACGCCGGAGCCAGCTATAATACCGATCCGCTGGCCCATGCCAACGGTCAGCATCGAATTGATCACCCGCACACCAACGTCAAGTGGTTTGTCCACTGGCTGGCGTGCCAGAGGGTTCAGTGCCTTACCCATCAGCGGCCAGCGATCATCAAGATCAAGGGCTGCGCCTTCATCCAGCGGGTTGCCAAGAGCATCGGTCACACGACCAAGCAGCCCATCACCAACGGGAATGGCGGCACCATCATCAAACAGCGTGACCCGCGCACCAACCCGGATGCGCGCACCAAAATCATGAAGCGACAACAGATTATTACCGTGGTGGAAGCCAATCACCTCGGCAACAGCGCTTTCGGCCTCGTCAGTCTCAATCTGACAGAGCGCACCTATATTTGCCGGAAAACCATTGCATTCAACCATCTGGCCATCATAGCGGCTGACATGGCCGTAAATCGCCATCGGTTGATCAACGGCAAGTCTGTTGACCTTGCTTATCAGCATGTCGCTAAGCTGATTCATCAGTGATCCGTCCCTGTCGCATCGCCATGATCAGCCGCAGGAGTTGTGCTACCACCTGCCTCGATTTTGGGTTTCAGACCAATCGAAAAACCACCCTCGCCAGCACCTATGGGCGCGGCGTCTTCAGACCTTGCAGTTTGTGCCGGTTCAACCATGTCTGCCTGTGTGTTGTCGGCATCGGCGTCCAGCGTCTCAGCTTCCGATGACAAGGCTGTCATATCGGTGGCTTCTTTATCCAAGGCGGTTGTTTCTCCTGGCTGAACAGCCGTTTTTTTGCTCACACGGCGTTGCAATTCATCCTCAATGCCGATCCCATTGATCACCAGCCTCAAATCACCTGATGACAAAGTCTCGTCAGCGGCGAGGCTGCAATTCTGCAACTTTTCACGCGTTGCAATGATCGGTTTGAGAGCCAGTAAATCGTCAGGATTGAGGCTGATCTGAGGATGCTCGGTTCCTTGCTTGATGGTGGCAAGGATGGATTCAATTCGTCCAGCAAAGGCCTCAGGCACCTCGGCAATCGTCATGCCGGCACGCTCGCTTGCAAGCGATAGAATGGCATCATGAATGCTTGCTGTCAGCACATCAAGATCAAGGGCCGCCGTGTTGGCAAGCGCCAGCGTTGCCTTCTCAAAACCCTGAATTGCTTTTTCCAGTTGGGCCGTGGCCTCTGCCTGACCAGCGGCGCGCCCTGCCTCATATCCCTTGTCATGGCCAGCCTTGTGACCTGCCTCCTCGCCCTTAGTGCGGCCTTCAGCGAGACCACGCTCATATTCGACCTGCAATTTCTCAGCCACGGCGGCAGCGGCAATTTCCTCCTCGCTCAGCTCAGGTTCATCGGCTTCTGCCTCGGCAGCTTCCGGTAGCGCCTCCTCACCCATTGCCCCAGTCGGAGACGCAGCAGCATCGGCGGTGTCCGCGACTGCCGGTGATGCCACAGCAGTGTCTCCATTTACCACCGCTTGATCAGAGGTGTCACCATTCACAGACTCATCTGCAGATTCAACCCCATCTATTGATGATGTCTCCTGTGCTACGGCGGATGCCTGCAATTCAGCTTCACGCCGACGCTGTGCCTCCATGGCGATTGTCACAAGCGTGCGTGGCTCGAAACTCTCCTTTGGCTTGACAGGAATATTGTCGGTACGGTGATAGGCCGCCTGTGTCGACAGAGAGACGAGACGCGCAATTTCGGCGTCATCAAGCTTGCCTGCAGGGACATCATCCTCGTCAAACACAGGCTCGATCTTTGGTGCATCTTTTTGCGCTTCTGCGGTTTGCATCGCCTCACATCTCCTTCATCAATTTCATCGTCATAGCTGGTCGGTCTGATTAGACAAAATCGTCTCCACCACGGCCTGCCAAAACGATCGTGCCTTCGTCAGACATTGTCCGGGCAATGTTGATGATCCGTTTTTGGGCGTCTTGCACCTCGGTCAGACGGACTGGTCCCAGGGCCTCCATTTCGTCTTGAAGGTTTGCAGCAGCACGTGATGACATACAAGACAGAAGCTTGTCACGGAGCGGCTCATCAGCACCCTTTAGGGCAAGAACCAAATCTTCTGTTTCAACGTTCCTGAGCAACGTCTGAATCGATTTATCATCAGAATCGAGCAGATTGTCAAAGACGAACATGCTCTCCTGAATTGCCTGCATGAGATTACGGTCTTCCTCACCAATAACCTCCATGATCAGGGCTTCGGTGTCCTGTTTGGTAAAGTTCATGATCTGCGCTGCCGCCTTCACGCCGCCCACCTGTGAGGCGCGCAATGTAGCGTTTGATTTAAATTTGCGCTGCATCACATCTTCGAGTTCACGCAACGCCTCAGGTTGCACCGTCTCCAGCGTGGCAACGCGATAAACGACATCAGGCTGCAATTCATCTGGAAGCGAGAGCAGCACATCAGAGGCAAGGCCAGCATCAAGGTAGGACATGACAAGGGCAATGATCTGCGGGTGCTCATCAACGACCAGTTCAGCGATTGAGCGCGCGTCCATCCAGTCAAGAATCTCGATGGGACGTTCCTGGCTGGTTGGCGTGATCCGGGTGAGGACCGACTGCGCCTTGTCGTCACCAAGCGCCTTGGTCAGAACATTGCGGATATAGTTGCCAGCGCCAAGGCCAAGACTGGTTTGTTCTTTGATGATGGTCAGAAATTCGTCAAGAACCTGATTGACCAGATCCTGACCAAGACCCTGCACGGAATACATCGCCGCGCCCAGATGCTGGACTTCGCGTGGAGACAGGTTTTTCAGAATTTCAGCAGCCTCCTCCTCGCCAATGAGCATCATCAGAATTGCTGACTTCTGGGTCCCCGTCAGTCGCTCAAAAGCGTCCTTGGGATCTTCCTTCTTATCCTTCTGAGCTTCAGCCATTTTACCCTCACTTCAAATTCACTCATTGTGATACCGCATTCCGTGAGCGCGGTATCACTTATGGATTACGGGTTACGCCATGTCACTCTGGATCATTGTCTTGAAGACGTTGGACACTCGTCCTGCCTCGTCTCCGACAATCATCCTGATAACTGCAACCTTATCATCATAGGTGTTCGCTGTATCCAGCATTTCTGGTGAAATTGCCGCTTTCTTTGGCTTGAGCTTGGCTTTGATATCCTCAAGGCTCTCACCTTCCTGAATTTCGACCTGTTCCACCTCGTCATCATCGTCAAGGCTAACCATTGCCTCACCCGGGGCACCAGCAGCAGCTGGCACCATGATCCGCGAGATCAACGGGCGGATGACACCCAGAACAACCACGGCCATAATCAGAATGGTCATGCCTTGCTTCATCAGGGTAACAGCCCATTCCATGTCATACCATGGCTTGGTCACACCTTTGAGCGTGGAGACAAAGGCCGAGCTGCTGACAGTCAGGTTGTCACCACGCTCCAGATCAAGACCAATCGCGTTGATCACCAGCTGTTCGATCTCAGCCAGCTTCTCCTCAGGGACAGCCTGCACTTCGGAAAGCCCGGTCTCTGGATTCACGGCCTCGAGGTCTCGCACAAGAACGGAGGCCTGAATTCGGGTGATTTTTGTTCCTGGCTTGCGCGTTGTCGAGATTGTGCGGCTTACCTCGTAATTTCTAACCTCACTGGAGGAACGATTGGCTAAGCCACCCTCGGCCCCCTTGTCACCTTGCTCGGTTGTTACTTCCGTCTGGGTTGGCGCCCGATTGGCAGTCGCACCCGGGATTCCACGGGCGGTCATTTCCGACGATGTGTCAGATGAACGCTGCTCGCTGCGCAGGGCATTGCGCTCAGGATCGACCAGTTCCTCGGTAACCTCGCTGCGGGTGAAATCAATGCCAAGATTGACCTCGGCCATGACATTGCCGCCACCAACCATGGGAGTAACAATGGAAATGATACGCTGGCGATAAATGTCTTCAAGGCGGATACGATGCTCAAGCTGCGAGTCCGTCATTGCCGTTGCGGCATTGCGGCCCGGCTGCGAGAGCAGATTGCCATATTGGTCAACAACCGTGACCTCGCCCTTTGGCAAACTTGGCACCGAAGACGATACCAGATGTACAATGGCACTGATTTGCTGTCGTGACAGCGCCCGGCCATCCTCCATCTGCACGAAAACAGAGGCTGATGGAGGCACAGAGGCACGGGCAAAAACAGATTTTTCGGGGATTGCCAGATGCACCCGCGCCGCAACAAGCCCCTGAATCTCGCTTATTGAGCGGGCCAGTTCGATCTCCTGACTTTGCTTGAGACGTACATTTTCAACGGTGCGGCTCGATCCCATGGGAATCTCACTGATCGAGTCGTAGCCTTCTGGTACAGAGGCTGGAAGACCTTGCGCCGCCAACTGCATGCGGGCCGTGTGGTAATCGGATGTCGGCACCAGAACCTCACCGGTAGTAGGGTCAAGCTGGACCCGGATGCCGCCATTTGTCAACGCCTCAACAACACGCGCTTTTTCTGCTTCGGGCAAGCCGGCATATAACGTTGTCACGGGTGGCTTATTCAAAAAATAAAAAGCGGCCAGACCAATTACAGCCAGCACTACGCCCAAAACCGCTGGCGCAGCCCGACGAACACTGGGATCGAAGGCAATCCGCCGAACACTGGAGAGTGGACCCTTACCCTCTACCGTGACAACTGTGGTCTTGGTGGCGGCACCGTCTTCGGGAGTTGTGATATTTGTTGCTTCAGCCATTTTACCTTAGTCCCTGAATTACCATTTCTGGCGTTGTGAGCGGAATGAATGTGAAGTGCCGCATTAGACCGGCATGTTCATGATGTCTTTGTAAGCGCTAAGCACTTTGTTGCGGACATTGAGCGTCATCTGAAACCCAAGCGAGGAGACCTGCTGCTGAACCATAACCTTGCTAAGATCATGCTCGGTTCCCATCTCGTACGCTTTCGTCAGATCTGCACTTTTTGACTGTTCAGAAGCCACCTGGTCCAACGCATCGCCGATGCGGTCTGAAAAATCAGAAACACCCGCGCCCTTGCCAAGATTCTGCTCGGCGCGCTTCAGCACTTCTTGATGCAAGCTGCCAATACTGTTCCCCATTGATCCAATCGAAGTCATTTCCATCTCCCGTAAACGTCTTTTTTTAGGGTGCTGGCGTCAATGCCAGCTCACCTCAAATGCTCTGCTGAATTACCCATGCGCCGCCACTGCGCCGTGTTTGACCTCAGTGGACCCGGTCATTGCCAATTGCTGGCCCGCCATCAGATGAAGGCTGTCATCCGTAATGATCTCAGCTGCCGTAATCTTGCCGTTGACCGACAGCACAAGAGCGCGTTGCAGAACATTTTCCAGCTCGCGCACATTGCCGGGCCAGCTGTAGCCGCGCAGCTTCGCAACCGCGCTGTCTTCAAGCCATGGAATGGTGGCAGCTTTAGTGGAGTGCCGGTTCAACAAAAATGTGACGATTGGGACGATGTCATCTCCACGGTCCGCAACAGCGTTAGTGTTCAGAGGGAAAACATTCAACCTGTAATAGAGATCTTCGCGGAAGTTACCCTTGCGGATTTCATCAGTCATGTTGCGGTTGGTTGTGGCAACAACGCGCACATCAACAGCAACATCCGCATGCGAGCCAATCGGTGTGACCGCCTTTTCCTGCAATACCCGCAACAGCTTTGCCTGCAATGACATCGGCATTTCAGAAATCTCGTCAAGCAGCAAAGTGCCACCATCAGCGGCGCGGAAAATACCCTTATTTGCCGTGGAGGCACCCGTAAAGGCGCCCTTTTCATGACCAAACAGAATGGCCTCAAGCATGTTCTCCGGAATTGCTGCACAATTGACAGCAACAAAGGGCGCTTTGGAGCGAGATGAATGATTGTGAACGAAACGTGCAAGAACCTCTTTGCCAGTGCCTGTCGGGCCGTTGACGAAGACAGTCACATCTGTCTGCGCCACGCGTTTCGCAAGGGTCAGAAGGTCAAGGCTCATCTTGTCACCGGCAGCTACGTTGATGTCGCTCGACAAAAGAGTGGCGGCAAGCTGCAGCCCGTAATCATCACAAATTGCGTTTGCCGGCCTAGTTTTTGGGAGCGACAGCCGCACCAGTTTGCCGCCAAACTCCTCTGAAATGGCAAAGCTGGGTTGATCTTCTGCGATGATCATCAGCTGGCCAGCGCGCATCGCCCGGCCTTTGGCGACAACGGCCTCTTGACCACCCAGCTTTTTCTCAAAAGCCGCGCTGCAGACAAAGGTAGATGATCGGCCATCGCCCACATCATTGCCCGCCATTGTGGCTGGCACCATGCGGCAGGACAGGATTGTGGCCAGCCTCTCGGCGGCGGAAAACAAATCTTTTTCCAAGCAAATGCTGTTCATGGTATGTGACCCAAATAAAGTTTCGACTAACCCTGTAAAGGCAGAAACCGTGCCAAACTGCTTTTTTGGTAAAAAAAAACGCTCAACCCGCTTAAAGCTTAAAAATTTCCCAGTTTTTCATGAAAATCAGCAGTTCAAAATTTTGACAACTCAAGCAGATTACCGTTAAAGTTAATCAAATCTTTGACGCCGCCTTTGTTTTTCGATCTTTGTTTATTGGGTGTGGGTGCCGTGGCGCAGACAATGGATGACATTATCATCGGACAATCCGCCCCGGTGAAGGATCTCAAGCGGCTGATTGAAGTCGTTGCCACGGCGAGTACCAATGTACTTGTGTTGGGAGAAACGGGAACAGGCAAGGAGCTGGTGGCCAGAGCCCTGCACGCACAGTCCGGCCGCAAGGGCAAACTGATTTCTGTCAATTGCGCGGCGATCCCCTCTGAACTGCTGGAATCAGAGTTGTTCGGCCATGAAAAGGGTGCATTTACTGGTGCCGACAAGGCGAGGGCTGGCCGGTTCGAGATGGCCAAGGGCGGAACGCTGTTTCTTGATGAGATCGGTGATATGCCCTTGGCGCTACAGTCAAAGCTGCTGCGGGCGCTGGAGGACAAGGCCATTCAGAGAGTTGGCGGCGGCGCTGATGTGCCAGTTGATTTCAGGTTGATCTGTGCCACCCACCAGAAAATTGAGCAGAAAGTCGACGAAGGAAGTTTCCGCGCAGATCTTTATTTCCGGATCAATGTTTTTCCGGTGCAGGTGCCTACATTAGCGGAGCGGAGCGTAGACATTCCCCTGATTGCCGAAGCTATCCTCGGGCAGATGACTGCCGATCAGAATATCGTCAAACCCCAGTTGGACGAGTCAGCCTGGAGCGAACTGTCCCGCTACCCCTGGCCCGGAAACATCCGGGAACTGCGTAATGTTCTGGAACGCGCTGCAGTGCTGTTTGCCGGGCAGGCAATTAGCGGGAAGCATGTGAAGGAAAATCTGCTTCGCCTGAAAGTGCCGGACCGGCGTGAAGAGCAGGACGCATTGTGGGCGGCATCAGAGGATCTGATGGGAATCGACGGCAGTGCCTCACCCATCGTTGATCTGCCGTTGCCTCGTCCATCACATTATGCCGACTGGTTCAGCTACTTCGACACAATTGATCTACGTCGCCACCTGCGCGATGTCGAGGTGGTTCTTATAGAGGCTGCACTGGAAAAATCCGATGGCATGGTCAGCCATGCAGCTAATGCGCTCAAGCTGCAGAGGACGACGCTGATCGAGAAGATGAAAAAACTAATGATCGAGCGGCCGACACCACCAAAAAGTGAGCGTAGTAATGAGTTGACCCCCTGAACCCCTCAAAGTTTGGCTAATTCCGATAACCAGACAGACCACGCAGCTTGGCGCCGGTAGCCTGTTGCGTCTGGCTCATTTCAGAAGTCATCTGGCTAATCGCTCGTGCATTGTCTGCCGCGCATGCCTCCAAGGCCTCAAAAAAATGCTTGTCATCCTCAGGTGCGTTAGCTGACGCAAAATCATGCAACATGCTGCGACGCGCAAGATCAAGATTGACAACCCGATCAAAATTCTGAGCAGCCAAAGCAGATTCGATCTGCTCATTATACCGAGTAAATTCTGTGAGGAACTCTATTTTTGTCATAGCGGCCTCTCTCATTACGTGGCACTCAGAGTTCTAGACACCTGGTCAGAATTCTGGCCATAAACCCCTCTCCAAGCATCCCGTATTTCGGAGAGTGACCCGATAATGCCCTCTAAATCCTCTGGGTTCTCTGATTTGGAGCTCGCTAACACTCTTTGCCTGGCGTATTCATAGAGGCGGAATAAATTTTCCGCTATCTCACCGCCCTCTTCAAAATTAAGGCTGGATTGCAGTGCATAAATAATCGTCAAGGACCGTGACATGGACTTTCCACGCAACTCAAGATCAGCATTATTTTTTTCAAGATTCGCACAAAAGCTGTTCATGGAGCGGAGCAATTCGTCATACATCACAGCAATCAGGGCATGTGGATTGTCTGACTCAACTGCCGCCTCTCGCTCAGAATTGGCGTATGCGTGCATCATTTTTCTGTTTTTCATTTGATATGCTGACTCCCGATATGATGTCCTGTACCGAATCCAGTTGGCTATGACGCACGGTTATGCTACGGAATTACTATGACACCTTTGGTTCCAGTTACTATTTCCCCTCCCACCGCGGCATCGATGCCAGCGGCTCTGGGTGCTTCCGTGAATGCATTCGATGCAAACATCATGCCAAGCGGAAGGCAAACAATGCTCGGGGTAACGGGAAAACCGGCATCTGAAACCCTGTCACGTGACTATACGCGCCATCCACAGCCGATGATCATCAGCCACCCAAGGCAAGCACCGTCCGCCGTCTCGAGTGAGCAATTTCTTGCGGCTCGTAGCCTGATGGCACCTGCCTTTCAGCACAATATAATGGCAACCAAAATGGCCCGTATTTCCAATCTGCATGCTGAAGCACCTCGCTTTCGGGACCAGATCGACCTGCTGGCCTAGGCCCTAGCTTCGCTCCAGATCGGTGACTTTTGACTGTAACGTCAGATACAGCTTGAATAGATCGGCTTCCGTTACCACCCCCTGAAAAGTTTCAGACTCGCGGTTGATGATAGGAATGCTCTCACCGACAAAATTGCTCGCCACCTCAATGGCTTGCTGCAGTGACGCATCATGCTTGATTGATATCGGCTCCCGCATCAGATGCTGTCCCGCAGGTGTGCTGCTGTCTGCGCCCAGAAGCTCATGAAGCGCGACCTTACCGATAAATCTTTCATCATCTCCGGCCAGCACATAGCCCTCGGTTGCTTCAGCAGCCACAAGTGCAGCAATTGCGCTGGCGACATTGACATCATCAGCAAGGCGGACATAGTCAGGACTGACAACATCCATCACAGGAGTTTCCATCATTTCAATATGGCCGCGCCCCTGTGAAACGTCGATCTTGCGATCAAGTAACTGCCGGTCAAAGAAGGAATGGCCAAAAATGACGTTTGAGACCATGGTGCTGACCACAACGCTAAGCATGGCGGCGAGGGCAAAGTCATAGCTCATAGTCATTTCCAGAATAATCAACACACCAGCAACTGGAGCCCCTATGACTGCAGCTGCAACTGCCGCCATGCCACATATGGCGAGACCCGGTCCAGCAATTGAAAAACCCAAGAGGGAAAGAAGCCGACCGGCAACAGCACCCGCTGTCACTCCCACGAACATGGCTGGTGAAAAGACACCACCAAACATGCCAAAGCCTATACATACCGCCGTAACTACTACCTTTAGAAACAGCAGTATTAGTAGATAGGCTTCTTCATAGCCGCCTCTGAGGACAGCAGCGACCGTGTCACCACCAAGCCCAAGCACCTCCGGTACGAACATCCCTATACACCCGGTCAGAGTTGCAGCAGTAAAAAGTAAGCGCGCCGGTGACCAACCAGATCCTGCGGCAAACGCGGCACTGCGGCGTAGGCTCTGCATGAACAGAACAGCAAGGAGACCAAATGCCGGGCCTGCAATCAGCGCAGCAGGCAGCAATTCGATCAGATTTGGTTTTAAGTCACCAATTGTGAATAGAGGATTAGCTCCAAAGACCCATTTACTCACCCACGACGCAGTGATACTGGCTATCGCGATGGGAGCAATGGCCCGTAGCGAGAAATGCCGCAAGATCGCCTCGTGGGCAAAGACCACGCCCGCAATTGGCGCGTTGAAGCCAGCCGCTATAGCTCCAGCCACACCGCAACCGATAAAGACGTCAGTAGTTATCCTAGAGCCAGTAATGTGGCGGATAAAACTGCCCATTGTCGCGCCAAAATGCACCAGCGGTCCATATTGACCGACCGATGCCCCTCCACTTGCCGAGATAAAAGCGGCCAGCGTTGAGCCAAAGCCATGTTTGACATCGAGTTCATTATCTGTGCGATGCGCGGCATAGATGCTGTCCGCCGGCCCATGCCAGCGGATGATGCCAAACAGCTGGCGCACCACCAAAATGGTGCAGGCAGCAATCAGCAGGCTAAGCAACGGGCCAAAGGCGAGCGGCAAATCTCCAACATGAAGAACAAGAAAACTGGTCGAGGCCCGCAGCCCTGAAAGCCATTGCACACCAAGGACAAACCAGTTGGAAACAAACGCCATGATAAAGCCAAAACCAAGACCTGTGATGGTCACGGCAATCAGCGTACGTAGCAGAACAAGCTTTTGCTTTTCCAGATTGGCTTCCGCCTGAACCATCACAAACCCAATGCCGGTAGGTAAAACAGTAGTAAAAACAGTTGGTTAAAAAAATAAACCGTCACGTAGCCAGCAAAACCCCTTCTCAGCACTTAAAGCCTAGTGTTTGTTTGCGGTAATGGCACGAACTTTCATATCCCGGCATAAAAATTGCAAACCAGTGTCGTAATAGAGAACGCATATCACCTAAGTCAAAAAGCTTAGTTCATGCACTCCAATAAGTTGGACTGAAAGCAGGTAAAAATTATGGCAACAGACTATTTATCCGCTTTGAATATTGGCTCTGGACTCAATACAACCGAGATCATTGACTCAATTGTTGCGGCAGAGCGCGCGCCACAAGAAGCTGCTATTACCAAAGGCAAGGACCAGAAAAACCTACAAATTTCGGGTCTTGGCCAGGTAAAGCAGAAGTTTAAGGATCTTGACACAAATATCACGCCATTTGACGGAGCCATTGCACTCAGCGCAAAGAAAAGTGGCACTTCGGTTGACCTTGAAATTACCGACAAAGCCAAGGCCAAGGCATTCTCAAACCAAATTGGGATAAGTTCATTAGCGGCTGCGGAAACACTGGTTTTTAGTGGCTTTAGTAGTGAGACAGCTGCGGTTGGCACCGGTTCATTGGCCTTTGCATTCGGCACATGGGCTTCCACTAACTCGTTTTCTGCAAATTCATCGCGGACCAATCAAACAGTCACAATCGATAGCACCAATAACACTCTTGCTGGATTGCGTGATGCCATAAATGCAAAAAATATGGATGTCACCGCTTCAATCTTGAAAACGGGCGCAACCAGTTATTCATTGGTGGTAAAATCACGCGAGGGCGTCAGCCACGCTATGCAAATCACTGCAACAGAAAATCCAGGAGGCAGTGGATTAGCAGACCTTGCTTACACGAGCGTGGATACAAACAAGCGAACCGTTACCGCATCTGACGCCGCCCTGACTATAGACGGAACTTCAGTAAGCCGTGAGACTAATAAAATTGATGATTTAATCGATGGTTTAACAGTAACATTGAAAGCGACCACCAGTGCCGCTGAGACGATAAGCGCTGAATATGACAAAACTCTTGCAACCTCGATAATGGAAGCTTTGGTAGGTCAGATGAATGCGCTTGGGAGTAGTCTTGATGAATTGTCTAAACGAGGGTTAAACGGAGCTGAACCAGGACCTCTTGCAGGGGATTTCTTGGTCCGAAAACTTCGCACACAACTTCGCAGGATGACTACAGACCCTATAAATGGATTTGCAACTTCTTCAATTTATTTGGCAGATTTTGGTGTCAAAACAGGACAAGACGGCTCCATCACATTGGACAAAACAATCTTTGAAAAAAGATTTAATGCAGATCCCGACTCCTTCGCAGCGATTGTGAATAGCAGAGTTACTACAGGGAGCAGCCTTGTCAGCGCTACCGTTACTGGTAGCGATTACAAACCTGGGGTTTATGCATTTGCTCTTGATGGAAGCGCCAACGGCACCATCGCTGGGGCAGCAATGACGAAAAACGGTGATCAGTACACAATAAGCTCCGGAGATGCACAAGGTGTAACAGTAACAAAAACTGGAAATGGCTCGAGTACCAATATTTTTATTGGCACGAGCTTGATCGAGTCATTAAAAAATTTCAGTACAAACGTTCTGACATCCACGGCCGACTTGGCGACAAAGCTTAGCCAATATAGGAAAGATTTGACTGATTACGACGATCGCTTAGCAGATTTGGATATACGTATAGCTAGTGTTAGGTCAAATTACGCAGCGAAATTTGCAGCGATGGAGAGTGCCGTTACGAGCCTTAAGTCAACAGAAACAAGCATTAAAAACATGATGGACTCCTGGCGAGCATCACTAAAACAATGATGCAATGAGTGAATATCTCTCGATTAAAGAACATCCAATAAGGTTAGCTTTTTTGCAGCCACCCCAGCTAAAAATGGTATATTCTCATCTGTATCCAACATCCAACCGGGCAATGCCTTGGGCACAGTGTTAGAACGAAGTGCGAAGACATAGGCCCTAAAGGCCTTGCCTGCACTCTCAGCACTATAATCCTGAGTTTTTATTGGATCTTCTAACGCGCCAAATAATGGTTTCATTTTTCTCGGCTTGCCGACGCTTTCCTGCGTAAGCCTGAAATAGCAAAAGTCGTTTAATAACTCAGCCGCCGCATCCCCAGCTTCTATTTCGGACAAGAACATTAGCACGGCTTCCGCTTGAGCCTGAAATAACTCAGCAGGTATGGGCGTATATTTCTCAGACAACGCTTCCGAATATTTAGCCGCAATTTTGTCAAGAGTGACCTCAGCAGACAAAAACTCTAAAGCAGTTCTGGCAACTGATATTTCATAAATCCAATTAGGGCAAAACATCCAGGAGCTCCTCGGATCTTTAACGCTGCAACTTGAAATGGACACGGGCTACTCTTGGATAAGCATTTTCTGCAGAAAAAACAAGTTGATTTAAACAAATTAAGTAACTGGAGTTAGGAGCTTTCTAATTTTTTTTTCAATTAAATCAATTAAGTAAAAAAATATAAAAAAAAATACTAATCTTATTTTAGATCTGTCGTTCTTGTTTGTGAACATATGGCAATAGTGCCTAACAATCGTGGGGGTCGTTTGGGTGCCTGAATCAAGCAAAATAGCCTAGTTTGGCGAGCTTAATTCAAGTCTCAACAAAGTTGTCTTTCACACATTTGCAGATAAACCGGAAGGAACACTAAGATGGCTATGGTAGTAAATACTAACGTTAGCTCTTTGATTGCTCAATCGGCCGCAAACGCAACAAACAAGTCACTCGACACAGCTATGGAGCGCCTTGCCACTGGTAAGCGTATTAATTCCGCAGCTGATGACGCTGCTGGCGTTGCAATTGCCAGTCGCCTTGAAGCTGAGATCAGAGGCGTTAATCAAGCGGTCCGCAACGCGTCAGATGCTCAGGCTATGATCGACACAGCCGAGGGTGCGCACATCGAAATCACAAGCATTCTTCAGCGCATGCGGGAAATTGCTGTGCAGTCTTCAAACGACAGCAATAACGACAGCGACCGCGGTTATTTGCAGAACGAAGTCGACGCGCTCGCAAACGAAGTCGACCGTATTGCCAATACAAGCACTTGGGCGGGTAAAAACCTGATCAAAGCGGCAAGCAGCTTTAAATTCCTCTTGGGTTCCGAAAAAGCTGACAATGAGATCACAGTGTCAACAGCTGCAATGACAGGTGCTGCACTCGGCATCAAATCAGGCAATGCCATTGTTGGCGCACAGGGCGCAACACTTACAGAAGTTGGTGACAATGTCCTTCAGGTGGGTGGAACACCCACAACTGGTGATATCTACAAAATGGAGATCAATGGCCAGAAGATTTGGGTAAAACTCAAAGTTGATGCAGGTGGAGCGACCAACTTTGACTATGAGTACTCAACAAACGAAGGCTCGTCATACACCGGCGTAGTATCGTCTGCTTCCGATGAGCTTGTTGATAAGGGTGTTGGCTCAGTTGCTGCAATTCTGGAAGCTGCCATTGACACTGTTCTTAGCACAAACCACCCTGGCACGGTTACGACTGCAGGCACAGACGGTAGCGTAACAATTACCCAGACCTTCGACGACAACACCGTATCTGGTATCATGGATGATGGTGCGGCAGATACAACTGCTTCTCAAACAGCGATCGCCAAAGGCACAGGCTATAACGGTGTCGCTTCCACAACTTCTGTGAGTGGTGCAGGTGGAACAGTTGATTGGAGTGCTGTGGCTTCTACCGATGTAAAGGTCTTCAAAGTTGCCGTTCCCGCCTCTGTTGCAAGTGCCGATGAATTGAACCTTAGCATCAATGGAAACGCAATCTTTGCAGACACTGCTGTCTCGGCCATGACCGGATACGCTGAGAGCATTTCCGGTATCTCAAGGTTTGTTGATGAAAAGCTGCAAGCGGCCACCAATGCAGAAGGTTTCTCATTTGAGGTCGGTTTCCAAGGAAATGATCTGTACATCAAGGTAACTAAAACTGCTGCAGATTTGATTAAGAACCCTGCAACTACGCCGTACGCTTCTTCAACGTCTCTTGACGTTAATGATCAGGCCAGTGCAGCCAACGCAATTAACACAATTGACTCTGCTCTCGATCTGGTCAACTCACAGCGTGCCTCACTGGGTGCAGTATCAAACCGGATGGACTCCGCCATCTCTAACCTGACAAACATGTCTGTAAATTTGGCAGGCGGTAAGTCACGGATTGAGGACGCAGACTTTGCAGCTGAGACAGCTCAACTCACAAAGTCACAAATCCTTCAGCAAGCAGCAACTTCAATGCTTGCTCAGGCCAACGCGTCAAAGCAGTCAGTGCTGAGCCTGCTTCAGGGCTAAGCTATAACAATATATAAAAAAGGGCGGTCTTAGACCGCCCTTTTTTTGAATTCTATCGGAAATGTTCTCATATCACAAATCGCAATTAGGAAAAATATTCCAATTCCTTGGGCAAATAGGCTTTATAGTTTTGCCAATCATCATTACTTCCAGCATAAATCTTTTCCCTTACCTGAAGCGTGGAGGCCGTTACCACAGCTCTATCATTTTCATCAGGCCTGAAACACCCACTCTCCATGGGCACCCCAATATACTCTATTAGCCTGGTAATTTCTTCCTCTGTATTCGCGACTAGCTTTTCATAACTTATGCCGAAAATTCTTGTGCCTAGACGCGAGTGCCAAAACTCCATCAGAGCGACAAAGTGTTTGTAAAACATCACTGTATCAGTGAGATCGTTAGAATAGCCAAGTTCAGCTGCGGTAAAATCATGCTTAAAATTTGACCAACAAGTGGCCGCGGGATCGCGCGACATAGAAATTATTTTTGCTTCAGGAAAAACCGCTGAAATCAAGCCCAAAAGCAAAAAGTTGTGTGGCAGCTTGTCCACAACAAAAATTGCCTTGTGAGCAAGGGCATCTATCTCCGAGAGATATTTATTCCTTACAGATTGGAGAGCTTTTGGCATTGCATGAGCACCACTTTGAACCAGCTCAGCACCCATTTCCCACAAGAAACGTAGTTCTCCTGCACCATTGATCAGTGAATGACTTGACAAGATTTGTTCAACAAGCGTTGTTCCAGAACGCGGCATGCCCACTACAAAAATAGGGGTTCTGGCCGCTTTTTTGATTTTGATTTCTTTTGCGGCAATTTGGATAAGATCTGCATTTTCCCGGATTCTGGAAAACATATGTTTATCTTGTTCGAAATCATATCCAGTATTTATTTTTTTGAGGGCGTTGCCAATTTTGAGATATAGGAAAGCCTCCGCATATTCTCCCAAATCACCGCAAGCTTTCGCTAGCCCAAAACATAATATCGATTTCTCCATATCATCAATCCGGCCGGAATGGATGAGTTGTTCCATCTGTTTAAATTGTGAATTTTTTGACGTGAATAACGTTAACTTCGCCAGGGAGCGGTGAGGTTCTACCAAGTCTGGATCACTCTCAATGCAATGTTCGAAAGCTTCACGAGCCGCTTTTTTCTTGCCCTCTGAAAGAAATATTTGTCCCAAAAGATTAAGTGATTCCAGACAGTTTTGATCCACCGAAAGATTTTTTTTAAGGGTCTTTTTTGCGGAATCCAAATTTCCCATTCCAATGTAAGCCTGAGATAGATTGAATAAGACACTAGAATTGTCTGGGTGTCTCTTTAAAACCACTTTGTAATTCTTGACTGCTTCATCCAAATTTGTTTGCTTGTGATGAGCAACTGCAAGGTTGTAGTGCGCGGCAATTTTTGCCTCACCAGCACCAATTTTCACCAATTTTTTATATGCGTGAACCGCGGCATCATTGAAGCCGAGGGCCATATGTGCAAAACCGAGGTATTGCCACAAATCATATGATTTTGGGTGTATCTTCAACCCATCTTTTGCGATTTTAGTTGCCTCGAGGTAGTTCCCTTTAGCCAAGTTCTCCTTAATGACCGAAATCTTCGAGTCCAGGTAATTTTTAGGCCCCGCATCTTTCAAAGATAAAACGTTTGGCGCAATAGTCGTTGAATTGTACCGATGAGAAAATTGGGCAAGATTCATGACATCATTCCAATGCAAGTTGAGAACTACATTGGGATTGCAACATTAGTGCCAATAATCCACGGTTTTTGAGCACGCCTCTTCGACACAAGCGATATTGGGATATGAGGAGATCAAGGAATAAATTTTTTGTTTTTTAGAGGCCGTTCAAAATCAAAAAATCAGGCGGCACATCATTTGCTTTGAAAAAATTGAAACTGCGAGGACTTCATATTCAACTTGATGTTTTTCACAAAACTCCTCTAAGGCTCTATACTCATCATTTTCCCAGCGCTCGTTGACCAGAAATTCATCAAATAACAAAATAGTTTTATCGTCCATAACCGGCAAAGCACATTCCAAGGCACAGATAGTTGAGGAATACAAATCTGCGTCAAAGTTAAGCACACCAGAAATCGGCCTCTCAACGCTAAAAAACTCGGGCAAGGTATCTTCAAATCGTCCAACACAAAAATTTGCGCCATCGATTTGTGGAACCTGACTAAAACTCGAGTATTCCCCTTTTGTAATGGTGCCCCAATCTTCCGGAAGTCCATCAAAAGTATCAAATCCATAACTCTTGGAAAAATGTGGCGCCAAATAACGAAAAGAACCACCCATCCATACGCCAAACTCGTAAAAAGCTCGGTCAGTTTGAGCCATGGAAATTGCATAATCAAACATTGCCCACCTGTTGAATTTAATCACTGGGTTATTGGGCAATTGAAAAATCCACTTAAATGAACGAACAATCGGGTCGTTTTTGAATTCAGACTGGCATATTGTTCGAAAAAACTGTGTGTCACCTGTCAAGGCTTTCAAACCTGCAAGTGTGGTAATTGCCGGTCGATAATCTCTATTTTTTTCAATGGATAGAAGCAGTAAATCCATCGCTTGATCGATATTATCTGACACTCCGGTTAAGTTCCAAAAAGCCTCGTGAGAGGATGGCTTAAGGTTAAGGCAATGAAGAAAATTTCGTCTTGCGCTTGGTAAATCCGCGCGATCGTTATAAATATTACCAAGATTATTGAACGCTTCGGCGAAGTTAGGATCAAATTTTAAAGCAATACCCAATTGATCGATAGCTTTTGATGTAAAACCAAGTTTTCTCAGAGATATTGCTAAATTATTATGTAATCGAGCAAATAATATGTCACTAGATTTCAAACTATGCTTAGCCTTTAAAAGGCTAATAGTCTTGCCATAATAATAGGTTGCAGCTAGGTGATTCCCAATATTGCCGTGCGCCTCCGCCATTAGATTGTGTAAAAGCGCAGAGTCTGGGTAATGTTGCAGATAATCCCACGCAATTACGGTGATCAACATTGCACAATCTGCCTCAAATAAATCGGTGAGGATATCCGCCGTGTGTTTATCGATTTCGTCACACTCGGCAAGAGTCTCACTACAATAAATTTGGCTGCCTAATTGATGCCAAGAACATTGATCAAGAACATTTGAGCATGTGCTATCTAAATTTAAACTTGTTGAAGCTAAGTGCATCAGGTCTCTCCACAGAGACCTTAACGGCGGAGGAAAGAAATTGTTTACGCTCTTATAACGATAACAACTTGAGGCTAGGTGTCTCTTGTGTCCGGATTTAATCAGGACCGTAAAATTAAATTTTTCAGACCAAAAAAGTGATTTAGGGAACCTATTTAAACCAGCTATCAAGATCTATCTTAGGTAATCAAACAGTGTCTGCCTTCCAATTTTAACAAAGGCCTGCTGTGCTGCGTCACGGTTCACCAATTGCGACTGCAACTCAGTTACCAATTGAGATAAGTCAGCATCTTCCATCCCAGAAATACGCTCATCCATCAGGATAAGGCGCTTCTCGATAATCCTCGCCTGAACCTCACCTTTATTAATTTGAGCGCCAACTGAGGTGCGTTGAACACTGAAGTGTTCAAGGCAGTCTTTCATTTTTGCCAAAACGTCAGAACCGTTGGTATGGGCAGTTGCTACACCGGAGGAGAGGTCGGTCATTTTGCCATCGTCTAGGCTTGCCTCCAATGATATTGCCGTCGAGCCCACAGTTCCGGTCTCTGTAGCTTCAAAGGTAAAACGACTCCCATCATCACGGGAGAAAGAAATCACACCATCAACCAAGTTAGCAGAATAACCATGTTTGTCTGCTAAATTGTCAAATGCTGTTTTTATGGATGTTATAATTTCCCCTTTGTCGCCACTTGCCAGCGCAGCTGCCGTAAATGACAACTCATCTTCAGCCCCAGGCAAACTTCCAACAAGGTCGACTTGAATTGTCTCACCACCTTCGGCAGCATTTCCACTAACTTTAAATTGAACGTCAATGGTCGACTTGTTGATGGTGTCTGTCATCAGCCGCTTTTCCAGTGTTTCTAAAACTGAAAACACACTAGTGGCCTCGCCACCAGCTTTTGCCCTCAAGAAAACTTCAGCGCCATCTATGCCAGTGTTCATTTTCATTGACTCGGAAACCTGCAAAGCATGGACACCCCTGTCACCCAGATAGCTTATTTTCTTATCTGCTCCTTCAACAAACGGTGTTTGGTGAACCTTGTAACCACTAAAGAGGTAATTACCTCCCTCATCCTTTGAATTGGCAACCCCAAGCAAGGCTTCTTTAAGCTGGCTGATCTCTGCGGCAATTGCCTTTCGATCGGCGGCATTGTAGGTATCGTTACTTGCCTGGACCGTAAGCTCATGAGCCCTTATGATTATATTTGTTGCATCTTTGAGCATCACATCCATAATCGTTAGACGCTGATCGGCTCTCTGAATGTTTACTTGATACCTATCCAAAATCGTCTTTTGATCTTTTGCATAGGAAATATTTGCCGCAGCAACTGGGTCATCAGAGGCACGAATTACATTCTTGCCAGTCGCAATTTTAGCCTGCGTCTGCTGAATTTCACCGGTAATTTTACCAAACCTATCAATGGCTTGATCATTAAATAGTTTTGTGCTGATCATAACAATCTGCCTTCCTCAACATTTTAGCCACTAAAGACCTAACAAAGTTTCAAACAACTCACGTGCAGTTGTCAAAATTCTTGCTGACGCCTGATAGGCTTGCTGCTGCTCTATTAAATTTGCGGCTTCATTATCTAGGTTCACCCCTGAAAAACTTGCCTCTGCCTCAAGGCTAGCATCTTTTAATGCGACAGATGCCTCAGCCGACAGTTCACTCGTTCTGACCATAGCACCAAGCCGTGAGACAGTCGTATTGAAGATTTTTTGAAATCCACCCCGTCCATCATTTCGGCTCTCGCCTGTTTGCAAGCCAGCGAGCTCAAACATTGCCCTGCCGTCACCCACGCCCTCATCATTATTCTCAACATGGAAAAGGTCATCAGTATCTAAGGCACCAATAAGATTCACCTTCAACCCAATTGCTTCGGCCATAGCATTTTTATCTAGCGTTCGGGTTGCTAAAGAAGTGTTCGTAAGACTGTCTATAAACTCAACTTTATTATTTGCCGCATCAATTACCTTTACCGTAACGTCTCTCTGCAGAGAGACGCTCTCCTGTGGCACAGTGTCAAACTGCGCAGACAGTTTTCTGGCGCCTGCATTGCCAACTATTATGATCAGTTCCTCATCTGGAAGATCGCTCAGCGTAAGTCGCTGACCAGCCGCACTCTTGGCTGTTCCTGTTATGCTTGGCGCAGAGGCACTACCGATCACATTGGCTTCAATCGTAGAGCCTTTTCGAACTAGATGAAAATCCTTGGCCGTGTAGGAACTGCCAATAGTCGTCGCTGACGTGGCAACTCCAGAAACCAAATCAGCGGTGCCTGCAGGCCACAGAGTAGCCTGAAGTGTTATTGCAGTGGAGCCAACACTGCCACCTTCAGTTGACTCAAAACTGAAATTACCGCCATCTGGCCTGCTGAACCACAATGTGCCATTTTCGCCGATGTGGGCAGAATATCCTTTTTTATCAGACAACGCATTAAACGCTGTCTTGATAGCAGTTAGGATTTCATTGTCGTCATTTGAAGTCAGCGCAGCAGTTGAAAATGTAAGATCATCGCCTACGCCAGCAACAGTGCCAACCAAATCCACTTGGATCGTCTCATTACCCTCGGCAGCCGTGCCCCCTGCTTTGAAGTCAACTCCGAGCCAAGCCTGATTGGAGTAAAAGTTTGTTGGCACATCATCATTTTGCATAATGCCAAAGCGCTGCGCTGCGCTTTTATTGTCAGTGATGATCGTGTCATCAATGACCGTGATGGCGGCCTTACTCACAGTGCCACCATTAGATGCAATTTGTAATTTGAAATTCTTATCGTAATAGGCGTTTAATCTTCCCGGTTCACCGCCGCCGACAATGACTTCGCCCTCTGCCATGGTAATGCTGTATTGCTGCCCCTCAAATGAGACATAAACAACATCACCATCCCTCGGCTTTGTTTCTAATTTGCCGGAGACAAGATTGCCTGTGGAGGTATAGGCCAAGTCTACCGCATTGTCCGGCCCACCGCTAACTGTAATTGTGCTGCCATCTCCTTTAAACGTGTATGTTGCTCCATTGTGGTTAACAACTTTAGTACCGCCACTGTGTATTGCGCCCTCAGTGAGATTAACTTCACTGAGAGTAAACGAATATGCCGTCTTGAGGCTAACAAGTCCTTCAATATATACACTTGGCGCATTTTTTCTAAGCTCACTTGCCATCGCTATGGCGACGTCAGCGCTTGATGTGCCAGCGATATCGTCCTTGTCGATGGTAGCCGACAATCCACCAAAATTAGCACTATAGGACGTTGTCCGAGCAGAGGCTGTCTTGCCGTCTACAGATGCCTCATTGGTGTCGATGCCCTCCAGCGACTCAAAGGATATTGATGATTTAGTTGCAGTAGAGGCTGTGTCTATGAGAACCTCGGTGCTTGTCGCTGCTCTATCGACTGCAACGCCCAGGTAGCCGCTTTCTGCCGACAGATTGAGATAATCACCCCTGTACAAAGCGCCCGCATGAAAAGCTGCGCTTCCATCCATTTGTGACTGCCAATTTGCTATCTGAGCCGCATCAGGAATACTTCCGGCTATATGCCGCCCCTCGCGGGTGAAGACCTGAATATTAGAGGCAGAGTCAATCCGACCCGTTAAAACACCAGAGACTGTTCTGCCAGTGGTTAATTCAATGCCACATGCGGCAAAAGCATCCTCGGAAAGACTGATTGTCAGATTTCCGTTCTGTCCTGACGCAAACCCACCCAGTTGAGACAGAGTGACTGAGGATGCATCACTCACTCGTGTTCCTGTGAGGCTGCCAACATTTAAAAGATCAGCAATCTGATCCATATTACGCCACCCTCGACTGTCCTGATTGTAGTTTGATTGGTCTAATGTGAACCGAATTTCATCAGTGACATCATTCCCACCAGCATCTTTTGTTGTGACCTTCAGTGATAAGTGGCTGGCACTCAACAGGTCTGCCTCACCCAGACCAAATTTGACATTTGATTGTTGGACAAGAGAAAAGAGATCTATGGATGTTACGTCAGCCGGAATAACCGAAACTGGACCACCGGTAAGAAATTGAGTTGCAGAGACAATGAGACCGTCGTTGGAAAAAATGTCCTCAACTTTTGGCAACCCTGAAGAGTTATATATCTCTGATTTAACCGCTTCAATTTGCGCGTCGCTGCTATTTGTAGCGCTCGCAGAGACCAGAAGAGGAGATGCAGCAGCAAAGTCTTGTGGTCGTTTTAAAGAGACGGCAACACCCGACGCGCTCCCTCGGACTGGATCAATTATAAATTGATCAAAATCCTCAGCAGAACCTGTAAAATTTATCGTGAAACCAGCAAAATCAATTTGACGACGACCACTAGCAACGATGTCGCCAGCCTCATTCTTTCCCCTCCACAAATCCGCCGTTTTATCAAAAGAGATAGTCACTTTCTCGGCAGACAAGAGGCTATAATCGTGGATCTTGATGTCTGCTTTGACATCTCCAACGTTTGTTGGATTAGGTTGCACATTTAAATCAATGTCCTGAAAAATATTTTTGCCAGGAAGCCCATCCATGTCGAGACCTTGACGATGCACAACGTTGAGATCTTGCACTAGTTTGAATGCGAGTTGGTCAATCTCATTCATTACACTGGCAACAGTAGCATAGGCGTCCGCCAAGCCGGCCAAAGTACCCGTTTTAACCTGTGATGTGTAATTATTTGCAACCCCGGGAGAGATCACAAAAGCAATCAAGTCATCCTTTGGCTCTATTCCTATTGGGGTGGTGACATTTGCTTCCACCAACGTGGGTCCTCTGCCAGAGTCACCAATGGTCAGCCCAGCCGCACCACTCTTGCCAAGATCAACACTCATGCCCACTGACTCGGACATTTGATCGACGAGCGCATCCCTTCGGTCCAGAATTGCATTATTAACCTTATTTTTGCCAGCTGCAGCGATTTGTTGATTGAGTTCACCCAACTCAACCGCCAGCATGTTTATCGTGTCAACTTCCTGGTTGGCTTGAGTAACTAAACCTTGTTTTAGTTGGTCGACAACCGTGGACAGATCGTTAAAACTATCTGCCAACAGCTTTGCCTGTTCCAGCGCCACCACTCTTGGGGCTACATCTGATGGAGAAGTGACCACCTCCTGTAAACTGGAAAAAAACTGCCCAATCGAGTTCCCAAGATTGGAGTCCCCTGGCAATATCGAATCTTCAAGCTGTCTAAGGCTTGCATACAACGCAGATTTTGCCTCCGCAGAGGCAGTCGCACTGCGGGCCTTATTTAAAAGAAATTCATCAAAAGATCTACGAATGCTGGTGATCCGCACACCAATGCCGGTTTGATTTTGAATGCCAGTAACGCTTCCAGTTCCAGCAGAAATTTCTTGCAGGCCCGCCTCACGACGCTTGTACCCATCAGTATTGATGTTGGCAATGTTTTGACCGGTGACAGCAAGTGACTGCCGGTAGGCATTTAGACCAGTCTTACCAATGTCAAAGAGATTAGACATGAGATTATTTCACCTGTCCGCCAAGTTGGCGTACAAGCGCATCCGCAATGCCAAGATTGATCTTGTCTGACAAATTGTCAGCATATTCGCGGTCCAGCATTTCCTCATAGGTTGTCTTGGCAGAGCTGCCAAACAGATCTTCGGCAAGTTTTGTCTTTCGCGACTGCTTCATAAATTCATTAAGAAAAATAGCCTCAAATTTTTCAGCTGCGGCACGCAATTCATCATTTTCAGACGGCTTTTCAAATTGTTGCCTGTCTGCTGTCATCAACATCGCCTGCATATCAGGTGGTACAATACTCACTTCGACCATGATCTAAACTCCACCTAAATAATAATTATCTCGGCGCGAAGAGCGCCAGCTTCTCGGAGCGCCGTCAAAATTTCGACAAGATCAGATGCGCCTGCCCCAACCGCGTTGATTGCATCTACAATGTCAGAAAGTTCAACGCCAGTATCAAACACAAACGCTCGCGCTGTCTCCTCCTCCACATCTATTTCGGTATCCGCAATTTCGGTCGCCGCTCCCGGCAGGACAGTTGCACCTGCCGCAGTTGTTGTCACTGTTGGGTCCCCCTGAACGACCTTTTTGTCTTCCTTGACCTTGACAGTGAGCGAGCCATGCGTAACTACAGCCGGTGTTACCCGAACATCGCCACCAATCACAATTGTGCCGCTGCGCGCATTGACAATGACTTTTGCCGCTGGGCGCGCTGGGTCAACCTCAATATCTTGAAGCAGGCTGACGAAGGAGACTTTCTGCCCAGGGTCAGAGGGGGCCCGAACTTTTATCGATGAAGAATCAAGAGGAACCGCGACCGCTGGTCCAAAGACCTCATTGATCGCATCGGCCACCTTAATCGAGGTGCTGAAATCCGATTGATGCAGGTTCAAAATGATATTGTCGAGTGTCTGAAACGGTGTCTCCACCATCCGTTCAACCGACGCACCACCCGGAATTCTGCCAACTGTGGGGATGTTGACAGTCAACGAAGACCCGTCATTTCCCGTGACACCAAGACCACCGACGGCAAGATTTCCCTGTGCCACGGCATAGGTCTCGCCGTCAGCACCCAACAAGGGTGTCATTAACAATGTGCCACCACGAAGTGACTTCGCACCACCAATGGCGGAAATGGTCACATCCAGGCGTTGGCCTGTCTTGACAAAGGCCGGCATCTCAGCGGTCACCATGACAGCTGCAGCGTTTGCAGCTGTTATGTTGGCAACATCGGTGACCAGACCAAACTGTGACACCATTGATTGCAGCGACTGCTTTGTAAGCCCATTACTTCCATCTCCAGATCCAGCCAAGCCTACAACTATTCCATAACCAACTAATTGATTACCTCTAACGCCTGCGATCGAAGTAAGATCCTTGAGACGGTCAGCCTTGGCAACACCTGCCAAGACCACCAGCAACAAAAGAGACCCCAAAGTTGCTTTTAAAAAGTTTCGCATTGATCTGCTCCAATCCTAGAACGGCGATATAGTTCTCATTGCTCTACTAAGCCATCCTTGACGTGATGAGTCAGCTATTTCTCCCGCACCGACATAAGTAATTTCTGCATCCGCAATCCGATTTGAGTTAATCAGGTTTGTTGCGGAAATATCTTCCGGCCTTACCAACCCAGTCAACCTGATATATTCATCACCATTATTGAGCAGCATCTTCTTCTGACCCGCTATTTCCATATTCCCATTATCAAAAACACGTGTGACTGTGACTGTAAGATAGCCAGAGAGTGAATTGGATTGGGCGCCAGTTCCAGCACCAGAAAAAGACCTAGTTGTTCCTGCTTTGAGCGGGTCAGTGCCTTTGTCATAGCCTCCGGTAAAAAGATTAGGCAGGCCGACAGGCAAATCCACGTCGAAAGCATCAGATTTTGATGATGTTGCAGCCTGGGATTTAGTTGCAGAGAAAGTCTCTGAAAGCGTGACAGTTAGGATATCGCCGACTTCCCTTGCTCTCCTATCCTTGGCGAACAAGCCTCCTTTTGACGCAGCGTAAATTGCCCCAGTTGGTGCTCCATGATCTTCTGGAACGTGGGCCTCGGGGTAAATTGGGTCAAAAGCGTAGGACGCCTGGTTTTCGATATAGCTGGAACACCCGCCAGCAAACAAGGCTATCATTAGAATTGAAGACAACAAAAAACGTTCAAACATAAGCTTTACCCATCAATTGATATGTTTAAAGGTTATTCGAGATGAAGCGAAGCATCTCATCAACTGAGGTAATTGATTTCGAACTGACCTCATAGGCCCGCTGTGTCTCAATCATCTCGACCAGTTCCTGCACAACATTGACGTTTGCGGCTTCAAGCGATCCTTGAATGATGCGCCCAAGCCCCTCTTCTTGGGGATTGCCAACAATTGGCTCACCACTCGTGTCAGTGCGCGTGAAGAAGCTCTCACCCACTGGCTGGAGGCCAATGCGGTTGGTGAAGTCAGCGATTGTCAGCTGACCCACATTCTCCGCGTTGTCGGCACCCTGCTGAAGAACGCTGATGATGCCGTCACGCGAGATATTGATTTGTGACGCTCCCGCTGGAATTTGAATTTCCGGCTGGATGACGTAACCGCTCGCAGTGGTTAATGTGCCCTCGGCATTGGTCGAAAAGGAACCATTTCTCGTGTAGCCAATTCGACCATCGGGAAGTAACACCTGAAAAAATCCCGTCCCCTCGATCGCCAGGTCCAAGGAATTATCGGTGGAGATCATGCTACCCTGAGACATATTTTTCTGGGTGTTTACGATACGAGCACCGGTGCCAACTGAGAAGGAGGATGTCAGATTGGTTTCGGCTGTCGTCTGGTCACCCGCAACGCGGCGAACCTGATAAAGCAATGTCTCGAAATTGGCGCGGTCACGTTTGAAACCAGTGGTGCTGACATTCGCCAGGTTGTTGGCGATGATCTGCATCCGGGTTTGCTGGGCATTGAGGCCAGTCTTGGCCACGTGCATCGAACTGGTTGACATCCGTTTTCTCCTGCAGGAAATGTGTACTAAACACAAAGTAGCAAGAGACGTGCCAAACCATGGCAGCGGTTGTCAAAATCAGCCTGGCAAGCGCATCAGGCTGGCACCTGCCTCATCTGCCTCGGAGGCAGAGGTGATCAATTTAATGTTGACCTCATAGGCGCGCTGATCCTCGATCGTGTTGACCAACTCCTCAGTAATGTTGACGTTACTCAATTCAACATGTTTTTGAACGATTGTAGGCACTTGATCGGCAAGCGGAAGCCCGCCATTTTCTGCCCTGATCTGGCCATCGGCGAATTTTTTCAGATTTTCACCAGCCCCAGAGGTCATGCCAAGTGTAGTCACGAGTTCTTTTGTACCTGGTTCAGACCCAAGCGGTTCAACAAAAATATCACCATTGTCGGCGATCTTTATAGCTCGGTAAGCGCCAATCTGGATTGGCGTTAGATTCTTGTCGAGAAACACTTGGCTCGAACCATTAACCAGAAATCCATCATTATTTACGTTCAGATCACCTCTTCTAGTCAACGAAGGTTCAACTCCAGGTGATTTAACCATAAAGTAGCCATCGCCCCTCAGTGCAATATCCATATCGTTGCCGGTCTGAGAAAGCGTGCCAGGGTCGGACTCGAAAATATTTGAGTCGTCCCTTATGGCAAGCGCACGGGCCTGGAAAGTGTTTTCAGCCGCCAAGAAAGCAGAACCCACTGACTTTGTTCCCAAATCGCGGCGGTAGCCCGGGACATTGATGTTGGCCATATTCTGGGCCCGCACCGACCGGTTGTCATAGATGTTGTTTAGCGTGTTGAAAGCTGTGTAGATCAACTTGTCCATAACATACTCCTGCCTTTCCCGATCACGTCAGCGATTACATCCGGATGTTAATAATTGTCTGCGTTAGGCCGGTTGTTGTCTCGATGGCCTTGGCAGATGCCTGGAAGTTTCGCTGGGCGGTAATCAGATTGACCAGTTCTTCTGTAATATCAACGTTCGAACGCTCAAGTGAACCAGAGAGGATGTTACCGAAACCCTCTGAACCAGCTTCACCAACCTGCGGCGCACCGGAAACAGCTGTCTCCGTATAGGTCGCGTTACCAATCTGCTTCAAACCGTTCTGGTTGTTAAAGTTGGCTACAACAATCTTTCCAAGCGGATTGTTCTGACCATTCGTATAGTTCGCCCGGATGGTGCCTGATGAGTCAATTTCAATACCATCAAGCCGACCCGAGGTGAAACCATCCTGCTCAACTGTCAGCACTGAGAAGGGCTGGGCCAGCTGTGTTGAGGTAGAAAAATCAACATCCAGCGAGATCGACAATCCCTCACCCTGCTTTTCGTAATGCACAAGGTTCTTTGGGCTGACAAGTTTACCTGTTTTATCGAAGGTCAATTCACCTTCGTCAATATAGAGAGGAAAATAGCCATCAACCATGTTCTCTGGTGGGTTGGTTACAACCTCGCCATCTGCATCAACATAAAGGGCAACGCCATCTGCATCTGTCGCCTGAACCAGATTGAAAATCTCTGGAACAGTTCCAACACCCAAGGGCACCTCATCCAATCCAAGGCGGGCAGCGCCTTTAACCTTAATTGTCGAGTCTGAACCTGTTGTGCCTGATGAGAAAGTAAAGTTGTTAGACTCACTGCTGTAAGACACAGTCACACCACCGATTGCGACCCCTGTCGTTGAATCAACAATCTGGTTAATACGTGTCTGCAGTGCTTCAGCCAGCGTCGTGCCAACATAGGATGTTGCCGGCACTTCGATGATACCGCTAATGCCGTTCACTGAAACATTGAAGATATTATCCCCAGCCTGATTTGACAGTTTGAAGACATTGGTCAGTGGCTCGTTTGCACTTGCACCAACTGCAGTTGCTGATGTGGCTTTCAAACCCTTACCAGAGGTAAACAGGAAGCCGTTTTTGGAGGCGCCCACGCCAAATAGTGAGTTATCACCATTACCAATGACTGTTGCGTCCACATCATATGGTTGTTGGACGCGGGCGCCGGTTGTGGCGCTAATCGCGTAGCGACCAACTTGAATATTTGATGCCTTCTGGTCATTGGTCACGCCATTGGCACCATTGGCAGCAATTTCCTCGCCCGTTGTGCCACTTGAAATGGTAAAATTCTGCAACTCACTGTTGTAGGCAACATCCACACCATAACGCTTATCGTTAGGTTGGATTTCCTCACCAGTCGCGGTGAAAGAAGATCCATAATAAACCTCGCCACCACGGATCGCGACACGCTGCGCATTATCGGCATTGGACAGCCCCAAATTGTTCGTTCCTGTCTGTGTAGCAGAACCATAGGCAGAGAAGGAGTTGAAGTTACTGTCGGTGCCTGAACCCAGGACTGTACGGTCAACTTCAAACTGAAGTCGTTGGTTTATTGCATCGTAGCCTACTTTTACAGGTGGGTTCTTCTCGTCAACCCAGTCAACAGAAGATTTTGCACCAACAGTGCTCGTAATTGCAGTGCCACTGGCATTGGCACTGGTGATGCCACCATCAACACTTACTGCAAATACATCAGTTGTGTCTGTCGTAGTCACAGCAATTTCTGCATTGTCATCTCTCGTCACAAACATTTTAGTGATGACTGTGCCACCCGCCGGCGTTGGGGCAACGTCAGCAACTACAGCACCAACGTTTCTCCAGTTTGACGCTGTGGTCTGCACTACCACCTCATTTGCAGCATTAACAAAAGTAAAAGAAAAGCCTTTCAAATCAGAAATGGTTTTCAATTTTGCCACGGTAGCGTTCATAATATCTGGCGCTGTAAGAGGGTTTTGATTTATTGCACCGGTATCAACCGTGAGTGAATTTGTCCCGCTGGTGAAAACTAGTTCCAGGTCGTCATTCTGTGCTAAGGCTGTGGTTGGTGCGGTAATAACCACTTGACGATGGAAATTCTGTAACCCGAGGGATGTAAGTTTAGTAGCGAGAGCTGTACCACCGTTTTGCTCAGCGGCAGTGTTATCAATTTTCCATGCACTGGCGACAAAAGCTCCCCTATCCGTGGTATTCGACGTCGAGCTCTGGATTTCCCTCATCACAATTTTCTGGCTTGAATAAATTTCCCTGGCGCCCTCATAAACTGGCGCCGTGCCCTCAAAGAAAGCCTCCATCGTTGGTTCGTTTGCTGTTGGACTTGTCAGAGCAAAAATATCAGTTGCCGTGCCAACTGTAATATTGAAGTTCTCGTCAGCAACAGCCAAGCCTGAGGTGCTCACATCAATGTATCCAGCGTTCGCGCCTGCTCCGTTACCTGTCGCAGGAGTAACTGATGAAATCACTAGACTTCTTCCATTCAAATCGCCACGGAGGCCAGTGTCACCTGCAAGCATCAGGCTACGACCCTGCTCAAAGTTAGTCGTGTCAGCAACGTAGATGCGCAACCTGTTTTCTGTAGCAGCATACTCAATCAAATTAGTGCCATTGCCACTGATTGCTTCTGCTTCTTTAAAAACATTGAGATTTGGTCTCTTGTTATAATAAGAATGCACCATAAAGTGCTTGTCGGACGGATTATCAGCTCGCTCTACTTCAACCATTGTTGTGTATTCATATGGTGCCGCGATTGTCTCTCCCTTGGTTTTGACAAACTGCAATCCACCCACGCCGAGTGGATCGTCTGAATAAGCGCGACCATATTCGTTGAGTGTATCATTGACACGGATTTGTGAGTGGGCAAGGAACTGTTCCTTGGTGAAGTCTGGTGATGTTCCTGAGATAGAGAAATCAGTTCCCATGGCCTCAGTGACAAAACTGTCTGTACCCAAAAGCTCAACAGCAACCTTGTTTGTGAGGTTCGAGACTGTTCCATCTGCACCAACGCGCTGGAAGTCGAATGTGATGGTGTCATCGACATTCTGCTCAACCTGGAATTTGCGGTCATCACCATAGGCCGCGTTAATCGCCCGCTCCACCTCAGCTGCCAACTGCGTAGCATTGTAGAGGCCGGGGTTAATATCAATACTGACCGGCTGGTCCGAATCATCAACATTGACCAGCAGGAAATCCTTGCCCCAATAGACGTCGCTGCCGGTATTGCCAGCTTCGCGTGTCGCCTTGAACTGAAGTGGATCAGTGACGATCTCAACAAGCTTGTCGCCCTCCTCACCAAAGTCAAAACTTGTTGTCTCACCAGTGACCGAAGCGGGCTGTGACGGCACCTTTGTCTGTAGATCATCAAGTTTATAAAGGGGCGAGCCCTTGCCCTCGATGAAATAGTTGTCATCAGGAATGCTTGTTGTCTGCTGACCAAATCGATCGACAAAGATCTGATTGCCGGCATCATCAACCGCGCTCACCAGATCGGGGTCGATGATCGTGTCATTGATCACTAGACGGGTGTCATATTTGTTTGTTGGGTCACCGGCTGATGCAGCCTGTGTCTTAATGAAATAGACGGTGGCAATCGTTGGGTTACCCAAATCATCAAAGATCGTAATCGATGTTGAATTTGAAAAAGTGTCTGGATCATTCGGGTTGAACTCATAGCCATCAGCAAAAGCTGCCCGATCAGTTACCACATCAGATGCCGCATTGACGTTCACACCAAGGGTGATGTTGGACGTCGCCTGAGGATCACCAGATGTGACCGGTAGTTGGAGGGGAACTGCACTGTCGAGATCTTTAGCGGTCACCGATCCGTCGGTGTTGACTGGATATGTCAGAAGATACTGGCCAGCAGAGTCCACCACGTAGCGGTCATTATTAACGCTGAGAGAGCCGTTTCGCGTGTATACCGTCTGGCTGGCAGTCAAAGATGGTTTCAGGGCAAAATAACCCTGACCGGAGATCGCAAGGTCAAGCGCGTTCAGCGATGAGGCAATGTTGCCCTGGGTAAACTGCTGCTTGATGCCCTTCAGGATTGTACCTGAACCGATTGATGATGAGGCGTTCTGCAACGGTGATGTCGCAAAAATATCACCAAACTCGACACGGCTTCGCTTAAAGCCCGTGGTACCCACGTTCGCGATGTTGTTTGACGTCGCCGAAATATCAGCGGACGATCCGTTCAAACCTGTCAATGCGGTATAAAATGACATCTTCTCTCTCCTGTAAGCCCCTGACGGCCCCTATTGGGCCCTTCGGTGTAGCCTGATTTCTTTAGTTACTTTGTCGTGCTTCGGAATTTTGTTACGTCTGCTGCGCGGATCTCGCCATAGTCGCGCACGTCAAGCATCACCCCAGTCAGGGAGTCGCCTTTCGATGCTGCAAGCACCTCTGCAAAAACGGATGGCGTCAATGCTTCCTTGCCACTGCCAAAGTCGGCATAGGCCTCAATCCGAACGGCCTGACCACTGTTGGCCATTTCCTCGGGCATATCTTCCCATGAGAAACCAACCAGGCCTGCCGGCTGAGCTCCCAAATCAATCGAGTGCATGATCTGGCCATTGTCATCAGTGAACACCAAGCTGGTGGCGGCCGATGAGCGCGGCAGATCAAGCATGCCATGAATTTCACCCCTGTCGTCAGGACGGGCATAATTGCCAGGCACCATGACAGAGTTCCCAAGCATGTTTGAAGCGGTGGCGATACGGAACTCAGACAGCTGATCAGCGATACCCTTGAGCGTCTGGCTCATTTCGGTAATGCCGGTTACCTGAGAGAATTGTGCCATTTGCTCAACCATCGCCGTATTGTCCATAGGTGCAAAGGGATCCTGGTTCTGCAGCTGCGTTGTCATCAGCTTGAGGAAATCAGACTGACCGAGTGAATCAGATTTTTTCTGCTGCGACTCATCCTCCTGATTCACACCGAGTTTCTTCAAGATGCTGTCAAGTTGTGTCTGGCTTGCTGGATCTATAGTGCTCATTCATGCTCTCCGTTGGCTTATTTGCCCATATTAATGGTGCGCATCATCAAGGCGCGTAAGGTGGTAACCACCTCGACATTATTCTGGTACTGACGGTTGGTTTCTGTCATTTCGATGAATTCTTCTTCCATGTTGACCGCGGCCTGATAGACGAACCCCGACTCATCAGCAATCGGATGGGTTGGCATGTAAACGCGCTCCGGCTTTCGATCGGTTGTCGTGATGCCCTCAATCGATGTGGTGGAAATGCCAGATTCCTTCACTTTATCGGCATATTGCGTCACAAAAACGGGTTTCATGGCCCGGTATGCGGTCTCTTCTGATGCGGCAACGTTGCCGGCGTTGGCAAGGTTACTGGCGATCGTGTTCAGGCGCACCAACTGGGCGGCCATCGATCTGCCGGCAATGTCAAAAACATTTCTGATTTCAGCCATAATGCCCCCTATTCACCCCGAATTGCCGATAAAAGACCGGTAATGCGGTTGTTGAGGAATGTGAGTGATGTCTGATAGCGCATTACGTTTTCGGAAAACTCCATCTGTTCCACATTCATCTCGACTGTATTGCCGTCACGCGACGCGGTGAGCGGCTGGCGATAGAGCATTTCCTTACCGTTGCTTTTGGCAAGAAGGGGAAAATGCTTGTTGCTGGTCGTGCGCAATGGTCCCTCACGCTGCGCCTTCTGCATTTCAGCGTCGAAATCGATGTCACGCGCCTTAAAATGTGGCGTCGCGGCATTGGCAATGTTGGATGCAAGAACCTTGTTGCGTTTTGAGCGCAATGAGAGCGCTGTTGAGTGGAGATCAAGGTATTCACTGATTCCCTTCATAACATGTCCTTTCACCAAATTATCCGGTGCTTGCCGGTCAGTTCCATTTGTACTTTTGGCCGTCTCGTGACAGTCTAAATCAATTGTTTTTTTACTGCCTCGCGGACTTGCCGTTGGTCCGGAATTTGCAAGTAGGATGCCAAACACAACTACAAGGACAAAAAAATGGCTTCGGCGACAATCTCAAACAGTGGTGGTCCGGGCTCGACCATCCAGTTGGCCCCAGAGACCATAAGAGTGCGTGACGCCGTCATTGCACGCTGTGAAAACCAGACGCTTGAGCAGATGAATGAGTTCGTCAAATCGCTGCTGGCAAACGAAACTGACGAGCTCAAACGGCTTGGGGTTTTGGCCGCACGCGTCTTTATCCTGCGCCAACGCATTAACAGCCTTGGCACCGAAGGTCAGGTTGTTAATGCAAAGGATCTGCTGGACGGAACCTATGTTTCGGATGTGGCAGCTATCGCCGCCGAGGCTCCACCAGAGGCGTCAGCGCAGAGCGGCTGGACACGGTTACGCATTCTAAAGGGGTGTGAGGTCAATGACGTCCGCTTTTTTGGTGGAGCAATTGTCGATGTCCGTGCGGAGGATGCCGAACCATTGATTAAAAGCGGCGATGCAGAAATCCAGCAGGAGAGCAAGCCTGCCACACCAGCGCCCGCCGCCACCAAAAGCGATGATGCCGAGCCATCAGCAAAAACCAGCCCAAAAGCGCCGCCAACGATAGAAGAAGCGCTGGCACCAAAAACGCTGGAAGCCAGCTCAACAATAAAGGTGGGCGAAACAGCGGCCACTATTGAGCCCACCGAGCCAACACGGAAAGCTATCCCAGCAGATGCTGTTTCACCGGCCGATTTTAACAAACCTTTTGAGGATAATTCCACACCCGGCCTCAGTGATGAGGAACGCGCCGATGAAGCCATGAATGCAATCTTTGCTGCCGCCGACATACAGGAAGCTGAGCTGGCCGAAGCAGCTGCACGCGCTGCCGCTGAGGAAGAAGCGGCCGCAAAGGCCGCGGCCGAAGCAGAAGCCGCCGCACGTGGTATCATCGACGATACCGAAGAGCCTGAAGCAGACGCCGCCGCCGCAGCAGAGGATCCCACGCCCGCAGTAACGCCCGAGGCAGCGCCGCCCGAGGCAGCAGCAGATGATGCGCCGGCTGAACTGGATGCAATCGAAATCGGGGTGGACTCGAGCGATCTGGAAGAGCTTGCTGCCTTCGCCGGTCTCACCGGCGAGCCCACGGTCCCAGGGGATACGGACGACAAGGCAAAATGATTGCCCGCGTTCGCATGGGGTTGAGCCTTGCAGCAGGCATCCTGCTGCTGTCAGCTTGCGATGAGATAAACCGTTTCAAGCAGGAAAAATATGAATGTGGCTGGAATCCAGCTGGCATTCTTGAAATCGAATTGCGCTCCATGAAAGTCAATACCAAGGCAAACCTCGTCACATTCGAAGGTGATCAGACCGGTAAATTGGTTTTCAGCGATGATCGGGAGCTGATCATTGAAGCGCCGGAGTTGATCATTCGCATCGACCGGGAAAAGGCACTTATCAAGGCGACAAAAGGCACCCGCTATCACGAAATGCGGTGCAAGAAAATCGAATTCAAAATGTGATAAGGATAGCGGAAGCTAAGATTTACGTTTCTTACCATGGAATGTAACAAGCGCTTCAGCCTCTTCGATGGACAGTCCAGTTTTTGCGGCAATGTCTGCCTTTGATGCGCCACTGCGCGCCATTTCGATGGCGCGGCTGGTGACTACCTCACCCCTGACATCATCACCCAAATGTCCCATCTCGCGACGCATCGCATCAATGCTGGTGGTGTTCTGAGCGGTTGCAATACGCAGCTGATCAGCCATGTCAGCAACGCGGAAGAGAACACCGCTGTTATGGTCGGCCTGCTTTTCAAGATTGTGGAGATAGGTCTCGAGATCTGCAATTTGCTTTGTCATTTCACCATATTTCAGCAGCAGTACACCAAAGGATGCACCAAGGCCAAGTAGGATCAGGATAAGAAAAATACCTGTAGGGCTAGTCAGCTCAGACATGTCAGATTGCCACCATAACCATTACTCTTCTAACCCTAGCATATTGTAGGTGCAGCCGATAGCGTTGGCATTACCTAACATCGCGGACTTTCCTCACACTTTCAGGATGTTGTTTCCATCGCACGCCGCATATGCGCCTCAAAATCCTCAGACCAGGCAAGGCGTGCCCGCGTTTTGTTCTCGAGTGCATTTATCGATTCAAGTAGACGCAGCAACCACTGCTGGTTTTCAGCAGACAAATTTTCACCGCGCAGATCATTCTCTAATGCCGGCCAATCCTCGGCCAGCAGCTTTTCTATCGCCTTGGTGGCGGCCAGAAAGGCTGGCGCGTCATCCACAAGCAGCTTTGCGCCCTCGATCTGACCATCGAGAGCGTTCAAAAAACCTTCTAAGGTTTTTAAATCATTCACGTTTCAAACAGTCTCGCGTATCAGGTTTTCATGTCTCTGTAAGCATCCATCAGGGCATCAGAAATCAGATCGACATCGACCGGATATCTACCCTCGGCAATCGCGTTCTTGATCCGGCTGACCGCTTCACTGTCGATGGGCGGGCTGGCCGAAAGCTGGGACACGAGTTGCGGAGACGCAGCTTCGCTGACCTTGACGGTATCACGAGCGGCGGGCGCTATTTTTGCAGAGTCAGGTGTGCTGGAACCGGTCTTGCTATCAAGATCACGGCTTTTCTGCACTTCAACCCGATTGACTATGTTTTTAATGGAATTAACCATCGGTTTAGCCTCCTCAGATTAGTTTACGACACGCTCAGGTGATATTTTAGCGTTGGTGGAGATAATTTTTTTATTTTTTATCTGACCAACAATCACTATTCCACTACTCACGTTCTGAACTTTGATCCACTCGCCATATTGGCCATTTTCAAGAGCTAGTCCTACCATGTTGACGCTGATGCCGCCAGCCTGATTCTGGATGACAACCTCATCATCCTCCTCTACCAGCCATTTTGGCTTGAGGTGCCGCGCCTGAATGGGTTTTTTGGCAGTCACACTGCTTTTCAGCTTCCTGCCCACGATATCCTCAGGATTGAAAAAGACGCCACTTGCGGCATTCACCGGGACGGTAATGGTAATGATATCGCGCGGCATAATCACATCGCCACGTGACATGCTGCGGCCGAGAGCAAGGATACTCATCGTCTCGATCTGCTTCTGGCGTTTCACGACTTTTGCCGATGCCTCTACTGATTTTTTTGCTTTCACCTTGGGCTTACGGCTGCCAACAGTGGATTTCATTGGCATGCCTTTTGCTTTTTTGGTCGTTTTGACCTTCGTCTTAAGATTTGTCCGCACCATTAATGTCCAACTGCCCTCATCATTGCAGGACACTTTGACAGTCTTCCAGGTGCCGAACATCGGCTCAACGCTCATACCGTTTTTGCAGGCCAGAAATTTGCGCGACTTGCTTAACCGTGGCGCGCCATTCAAACCCTTTGCCAACATGGTCTCGGCAACCAGCTTGTTTATATCAGCGCCAATAATCGGTGTTGGCGCCGAGGCGCTTACCTGTTTAATGCCAGCAAGGCAGAGCAGGACAGCAAACAGGCCGAATCGCAGCCTAGCCGCCAATGAAATAAATCTGATCACTGCGACCACCCCCCGATGACGAACTTTTCCCCGCCGCTTTGCCGAGAACAAGATCGCGGATTTCATTCACGGAAGGCAGGTGCAGGACTTTGTCAGCATAAAGATAATTGGCATTCCCCCGGACAAAGGCGTGCTTGTTTACCTTGACGATCGCCATCTTCACAACGGACAGATCAAGCCCGCTCTCACCATAGTAATTGGTGATGATATGGCTCAATGTCTCCGCCTCGGCAACCTTGTGCATTACCGAGTAATTGGCATTCTCGATAAAGGGATGGTCATTATTGATGCCATCAACCGTCTCGCCAGCGAATGTGGGATATTCCAGAACCACGATAGGCGCCGATTGCGCCAGTGCTGTCTGCGCCGAAAGCAGGCCAATGCCCGCAGCCGCTAGGATTGAAAGGGCTTGTTTCATTAGTTCAGCTCCATAAATTCGATCGCTTGGCCCGCCAGACCCGCAGTCTGACGCTGGTTGTTCAAAGGCGTCAGGGTTGCAGTCATTGGGCCGACGGCACTGACCCTTAAGATTTGCCAAGGCGTGTCGGTGCCGCTGGCAACGGCAAGAGAGTTCACCCCAACACCATGATGTGTGCCAAGAGGAATGGTCAATGTGCCATCAGCGTAATTAAGGGTTGATCGCACCGGGCGACACAGTAATTTAGTTGCAAATTCAGATATATATCCTGCGATTGGCGCACGCATTTCAGCCAGAATGGCATGCCGTTTTGGCCGGCTGACAACGTCAAGTGAGCGGATAAGGCTGCTTTGCTCAATCTCAATAACTTTGGTGAGTTGATGCTCCAGCAACGTCTCATAACCCTCACCGGCAAGCAGGCGCATATTGAGTTGCATTGTCATTCGCTGGTTCGATACACCAAAACCGCGCGTGACCTCACCAAACAGATTGATCTGCGGAATGATGGCATAATCACCGCGGCTAACGCGAACCCGGCCCGAGGTGAGGGCAGTATAGTCAAACGCATCGTTGCTGCGGGCGAGTGCTGCAGGATCGAGTCTCGTCCCTGTGGCCAGCTGAACATTCAGCGATGGCTGCTCATCGAGCATCATGACAACATCGCGCATCGCCATGTCGGCAAATTGGCGCGTCCATGCCGGTACCGTTGCGGCGACCCTGATGGTGGGCGCATAAACCGTGACATTGCTGTGGCCACGGGCCTGGCATTGCGCATCAGGTAGATCGCCGACAGCCGCCTCGATGGTCACTACATAATGCTCCTCCTCGACCACCTCATTGACAATCCGGTAGTCGAGAATGCGGCTGGCAGGCCGCACAACGAAATGATCATCGATTGCAGTGTCCGTGGTGATAATGGAAAAACCATTTATTTCCGCACCGCCCTGCAGCGCTGCCGTATAAAGCGCATCTTCCAGCGCCATCATCCGGGCTTCCTGTTCGGCATCCTGATGCATGATGACAGCCCGCCCCGTCGTCTGCACAAATTCAAACCCGCTGGCCATCGCCTGCAACCCACCGAGCAGGGCAAACATCATTGCCAGAACAGTGCACAACACCCGTAAGACCAAAGTGGACCGGGTGTCGCTTGTCTGATGAGCAGGGGTGAACAGTGCCATCATCTTTCCGTCTAGCCGACCTGAGTGCGGGCGGAGCTCATCAGGTGGCTGATCATTTCGCGATCAATTTCCAGCACTATTTCATAAGTGTCGGACCCGGTCGGGTTGATGCGGACCGTGCGCGCACCCCGAATGGTCCCGGAAACAACGCCGCGGAACGTGTCATTTTGCACCATCAGATCGATAACGGTTGTCGAACTGTCAACTTTCAGGCCATGAATTTGCTCAGCAAGATCACGCATGGCTGCCATGCGGGCAGACCGGATCGCCATCAGCCGCTTTTGAGAGTCTGATTTGCCGGGCTGCGATGACACAACAGCATAACCCACAGCGGTCAGCGTCGGCACTTCCTCTGCAGTGGCGTCAAACACTTCTTTAATCGAGGCAAGTGAATTGGCCTGCGCACTGTCCATCGCCGGCGCGGTTGATGTGGCTGTTGCCATACCGAAATGGCCAGGTGTGTGGCAGCCAGCAAGTGCAAGCAGTGCACAGGTGGCAAAGGCAAGCGTTACCGGGCTTTTCCGGGCGGTAGAGATACGCTTCGCATCTCCGGTGATCGCAGAGGTGAATGACATGGCGCGTCCTTTTTCTAAAACATCACGGATCAATTAAACTTCTGCCGGACAGATGCATTAATCATGCCAAGCCCCATCATTACGCAAAATCTCCAAAAAAGAGTAAGGCAACTCTCCAGAAATCAGCAATTGGCACGCAACTTGCCTTTCCTGTTGATGTGCGCCGCGCCCGATAGGTCACACCGCACATCGACATAAGTATAGCAATTTTTGTGCAAAGACGATGATTTTGGAATTAAACATTATTTTTCAGATGGTTGACAGATTTAAGTTGCCCCAAACCCCAGCCGGGATTGCCCGCTGGAATTTTGACGCCATCACTGCAGGAGACCTGTCATGGAAATGACACTTGCCCGTCTTGGGCTGAACAATCCAAAAGCCATCCTGACCAGCTCGGTAATGCCGCTTGGCATTCTGGCATTGGTGGCGATGATGGTGCTACCGCTTCCGGTGTTCCTGCTTGATACCTTTTTCATATCGAACATTCTGGTCTCGTTGCTGATCCTGATGGTTGCCATGCATACCGACAGACCACTCGATTTCTCTAGCTTTCCAAGCCTGCTGCTGATCGCTACGATCCTGCGGCTGGGCCTGAATGTCGCCTCAACACGCGTCGTACTCAGCGAGGGCCATACCGGTCCCGATGCCGCCGGACAGGTGATTGAAGCCTTTGGTGAATTTGTAATCTCTGGCAATTATGCTGTTGGTATCTTCGTCTTTATTATCCTGATCATTATCAATCTGATTGTGATCACCAAGGGTGCCGGCCGCGTCTCCGAGGTATCGGCCCGCTTTACTTTGGATGCGATGCCCGGAAAGCAGATGGCCATTGATGCCGATCTGAATGCCGGCGTTCTGACCAATGAAGAAGCCAAGACCCGGCGCGAGGAAATTTCGCAGGAGGCGGATTTTTATGGCGCGATGGATGGTGCCTCGAAATTTGTCAAGGGCGATGCCATTGCCTCGATTCTGATCCTGATCATCAACATTGTCGGTGGCCTGATCATCGGCCTGACCCAACATAATCTTCCGGTTGGCGTTGCCGCCGAGACCTATGTTCTGCTGTCGGTTGGCGATGGCCTCGTGGCCCAGATCCCGTCACTCCTGCTGGCGATCTCGACAGCCATCATCGTGACACGTGTTTCCGCCACGCATGACATGGCGGGAAATATCGGCAAGCAGGTCAGCCTGTCACGTGCTTGGTTTCCGGTTGCCGGCGTTCTCACATTGATCGGATTTGTTCCGGGTATGCCGAATTTTCTGTTTCTGATTGCCGCCGCGATTGCCACCGGGATCGGTTATTGGTCGCGTACTCGTGAAACCCTTGCCGAGAACGGCGAGGCCAACGCGCAAACAGCCGAATTGGAGGAAGAAAAAGCTCCCGACATGATCGAGCTGGACGATATTGCCGACAACTCACCAATCTCGATCCAGCTTGGCTATGGCCTTGTTGAGATGGTCGACGAGGAAACAGGCGGACCCCTGACAAATCGTATCACTGGCATTCGCCGACAGGTTTCAAAGGCACTCGGATTCGTTGTGCCACCGGTTCGAATCCGCGATGATATGACCCTTGATGCCAACACTTATCGCATCCGCGTCGGCCAGACGATTGTTGGCGAGGACAAGGTCTATCCTGACCGCAAACTTGCAATTCCAGGTGATAACACGACGATTAAAATTGAAGGTATCGAGGTCAAGGATCCCTCTTTCGGAATGGATGCCATTTGGATTGGCGGCCATCAGCAGGCTGAGGCTGAGGCCAAGGGCTATGTGGTGGTGCTGCCAGAATCGGTTATGGCCACCCACCTCTCGCAGATGCTGCATAAATATGCCAGCCAGCTTATTGGTCAGGATGATGTTCAGGGGTTGCTTGAGAATCTGGCACAAGCTGCGCCAAACCTGGTCGAGTCAGTGGTACCAAAGTTGGTCCCACTGCATACGCTGACTGGGATTCTGCGCCTGCTGCTCGAAGAGCGTGTTCCAATCAGCGACCTGCGCCGCATTCTGGAAACCCTGCCCGGCCTCGCCTCGCGCAATCTTGGTATGTCCGAAACCGCTGAGGCATTGCGCCCTGCGCTTGCAGGTTTGCTGATCCAGCAGGTGGCGCCGCTTAATCAGGCATTGCCTGTGATGACCCTTGAGTCGGATCTTGAACATATGTTGATCAATATGGCACGCCAGAGCGGTGAGGAAGGCCTCGTCATCGACAATTCGTTGGCCGAGCAGTTGCTGCGCAAAATCGTGCAGACAAATGAGGAGCTTAGCGCTGATGGCAAACAGTCAGTCATGGTCGTGTCACCCGCAATCAGGCGTGTATTCTCACATTTTATCAGACAGCATATTGACGATCAGATCGTGCTGGCATTCACCGAATTACCCGAAACAAGAAAAATTGAAGTTGTTGCCACAATCAGCAACGCGGACCAGTCAGCCTGAACCGCGTCGCCGATTGCCTGACAAACCTTTTAAAGTAAAGGACAGATAAAATGACCACCATCAGAGTTTCAGCGTTGGACACAGCGCAAGCCATGGACGAGATTGCGGCAAAGCTGGGTGCTGACGCCATGATAATCGATACATTCAAGCGAGATGGAAAGATCGAAATGATTGCTACTGATAATGCCGAGGAGCATTTCAGATCAGATGCGCAAACGGCTTCGGGCATTGGCTCGGCCAAAGTGCTGCCTTATGAGGCGCGGGACAGGCACATTAATCATAGTGCCGCTGAGGCAATGGCCGAAATGCAGCGCGCCGACGTAGAGCAATTGCCGCGCTTCAACGAGATTTTCGATCAGAAAATGATCAACAGCACACACACCACCAAGGCCGACATGGCCGCGCCCACACGGCCCACCAACGCCAACGCGGCAGTCGACAATGAGACACTCAGGCGTGAACTCGGGGACATCAAGGCAATGCTAAGTGGCATGATGATCACCCAGCCAAGCGGCTTGAAGGAACAATTCGGCCACACGGCGGCCGTGCAATTGCAGCAGTCCGGCTTCAGCGAGAAAATCATTCATGAATTTCAAGCGCATTTCAAGCATGAGGACAATCAAACAGTAAAGGACGCTTTCATTAATGCGATTGCAACGAAACTTGTCCGCGCCGACACCACGGACCTGCTTGAGCGACGACTTATTTGTGTTGTTGGTGGCTCCGGTTCAGGCAAAACGACATTGGCCAGCAAGATTGCCGCCTATTGTAAGGAACATGCGATCATAGATCGAATCATGCTCGGCGCCGCCACGGGCAAAGGTAGCAGCGCCAGTGATGAAATAAAGGATTTTGCCCGGCTGATGAATATGAAATCAGTCAATTTCAGTGTCGACGAATTGGCCGAACGCATGCATGAAACCAGTAACCGGATGATTGTCGACGTCTCAGCAACACCAGAACAGGCGGTTGACGCCATTACCGCCTGCTGCCGCGATCTTGGCAAGACCAAAGTCGCTGTGGTCCAAGCCTTGCCGGGAGGCAGCAGTGCAACAATGATCTCCCATCAATGTGCGCACTATTCTGCTCTGGATCCTATGATTGCGTTGACCAAGCTGGATGAGTGCGAAGCCATGCCACCCGAGCTGTCGGCGTTGGCGATGGATGGGTCTGGCATCGGCCTGCTGACAGGCACCAAATCAATTGTTGGCGGAATTGCGATTGCGACAAGTCAAATCTTGACGCAGTATCTTAGAGAAAACGCATAAAGCGGAATGTGTGAGACACGGTAATGACAACTTCGATTGTTGTAGCAAGTGGAAAAGGTGGTGTTGGCAAGACCAGCATCGCAGTAAATCTGGGACTGACACTCTCACGCGTTGGACGGCGCGCGGCGCTGCTTGACGCTGATTTCGGCATGGCCAACGCCCATATCCTGCTTGGTGTGAACCCTGAGCATTACATCATTGACGCGATAAACGGCAATGTCAGCGTTGCCGAAGCGATGTGTGAAGCACCTCTGGGGCTGAAATTTGTTTCGGGTGGCAGCGGCCTTTTGGAGATGCTAAATCTCGATGAAAAAACCCGCTACCAGTCAATCAGAATGATGGATGAAATCGGTGCGCAGACAGATGTGTTGGTGGCAGACGCGCCAGCCGGCGCTTCCGACAGCTCCATCGCCTTTGTGACCGCGGCTGACCGGGTGGTGGTTGTACTGGTTGGAGAGCCGACGAGTTTTCTCGATGCCTATGCGCTGATCAAAGCGGCCCATATTGAGGGCAATGTCCAGAATTTCTGCGTTGTCGTCAACATGGCGCGCAATGACACCGAGGCAAAGAACCATTTCATCAAATTCAATAATATCGTTTCGCGGTTCCTTGATGTGCATCTGAGCTATGTAGGCAATGTCCCCTACTCCGAGCGGATGCGGCAATCCGTGGTCAAACGCAAGCCAATCGGCCTTGGTGACCAGGAATGGGTGGAGAACCAGAAATTCAAATCAATTTCCAAGGCGATCATGGACTCGCCGGCAAACAACCATGCGGGGATTCGTTTCTTTTCCGACAGCGCCGTTCTGGTAGAGCCGGAGCCTGCCTAGTGAGAAACCAGTATCTTGACCAGAAACCCGATATCGAGGAGCTGATCACCAGCCATATGGAGCTGGTGCGTCAAATCGCATGGCATATGCATGGCCGTGTTCACGCCTCGACCGAAATCGATGATCTGGTTCAGATAGGCTATTACGGACTCGTGCTGGCAGCCCAGAATTACACTGTCCAGGAAGGCGCGACTTTCGCCAGCTATGCCAGCCTGCGCATCCGCGGCAGCATCGTTGATCACCTGCGCAAAAATTCCAATCTGTGCCGCACCACCATCCAGATGCAGCAGCAGGCCAACAGAGCCGACCGCGAGCTACAAACGCAGCTTGGCCGCGCGCCCTCAAAAGAGGAACTCGCCAAGAAAATCGGCATTACCGCAGATGAAATGATGGGCTGGGAGCAGGCCTTCCAGGCGAACGTCCATCATTCACTTGACAGCGTCTATGATGACTTTTCGGTCTGGTTTGTCTCGCCGGAGAATACGCCCGAGGAAAACATCAGCGACAGCCAGTTGCGCGATGTTCTCAAAAGCGCCCTTACAACTCTGCCTGAGCGCGAGGCGCTGGTTATCCAGCTCTACTATGTTGAGGAGCTGAACGTTTATGAAATTGCCGAGGTGCTTGAAGTCACTACTGGCCGTGTCTCACAGATCAAAAAGGCAGCTATTGGAAAACTGCGCAATTTTATGCAGCATGTAAATGGAGACGAGTTGACCGAATGACTGACAATTGGGAACAAACCAGCGAAATCAGCATGACGGTCCAAAGCGCGGAAATGCGTGTCCCAAGCCTTGCTGGACGGCGGCATCTGTTGCTATCGTGCCGACTGGTAAATATCGCCCGTGGCAACTGTCGGCTTGAGGTTCACCCAACGCATGATGACGAGGCGGGGGAGAACATCCTGCATATCCCAATTGACCGCCCGGTAATGAAGGGCGTTTTGCATATCGCCCCAGATTTGTTCGCCAAGATGAGCACTGATGTCATGCGCAGCGGCAGCCGCCCAGTCAATATCGTGGTGACGCTTGCAGAAGCGTTGGCTGTGAGCATCGCCGGCGATCTTCGCATCGACGAGGAAACCAGCATCAAGGTTGCAGATGCCAGTTTCGTCTTTTCCATGAAATAAACTGGATGGTCGATAAAGTGGGTGTGCTGACGCTAGCCGATCAACCGCTTCGACATATCAACTGCCGCCTGCAGTAGACGTGATGATGCGGAGTAAGCCTGTTGGGCCTGCATCATCTTGGTCAGTTCATCAGTCATGTTGATGTTCGACATCTCGAGATTACCGCTTTGGATGTCGCCAAAATTCGCCTGGCCCGCAATTCCTAGCTGTGGCAGACCTGATTTTTCAGTGGTTACAAATTGACCACTTCCTATTGATTTCAATGCCCCAACATTGCCGAACCGTGCCAGGGCAATCGCACCTAAATCAACAATTTCTGAGGGTGCCGCACTTTTGTTCGGCACAGCTGTTCCATAAACAGCTTCAATTTGGCCCGCTATTGAAATGTTAACGGCTGTCAGCAGCTGCCGGTTACCATTTTCATCAGTGCGTTGGATGGGAATATAGATTGGCTGGCCCTCAGAATCGATTAACGAACGCCCATCCCATGTGACGACGCGGCCATCGTCCTCCAAACGGAAAGACCCGTCGCGTGTGAAAACCACTGGATTCGCATCATCTGCCTTTGTCGTCACGAACATGCCAAGACCTGAAATGGCAATGTCCAGTTCCGAGGCCGATGGTTTGAGCGATCCTTGAGAGTGCAGACGACGTGGACCATCGGTGCGCGCGCCCTGTCCAAGATCAATTCCGGGAAGCGAACCCAATCCGACACCATACGTATCGTAAAAATCTGCACGGCTTTTCTTGAAGCCGTTCGACCCCGCATTCGCGATATTGTGTGAGACGACTGACAGATTGTGGGATGCAGCCTCAAGGCCATTGCGAATCGTTGGTATCATAATTTTCCCTCCTTTTGCCTGCCCCCACCTTCCAATTTTCATGCCAAAACAGACAGTAAAAGGCGATTTTGATAAAATTTGTCAAATTTGGCCTGAAATGGCGATCCAAAACTGGGCGGGCTGGTAAAGCGGTTGCAAAATCTGCAAAATGCGGCATTCTAGGACGGCTAATTTAGACATTCATTTTCACCGCAAATGGGGCATGCGATGAGCAGCAACCCGCCGAATGCACTCGTTCCAGCTGGCAAGAACTCTCCACCGATGGTTCGCGAGGACTCGGCACCTGGAGGCTTCCGCCTGGCGGCCGAGGATGTAAGGTTCGCCAGCCGTGAGGAAGTAAAGGACCGTTTGCCAGATATACTTGGCAAGGCTCTTGCGCTGATCTGGATTGATCGGGAATTTCACGACACTTTTGCCCGCGACCCGCAGGGCACACTGGAGTCTCAGGGTATTTTCCTGCCGGACAATATGGTCATCGAATTCCAGAAACCCAACAGCGACAGGCCGCGCATTGTTGTTTACGAGACCCGGCCGAATTCAAAATTCAAGCTACGCGTTTTCTACCTTCAGCTTGTGATGATGGCTGGCCGGTAGAATGTTCATACGGCAAATGCATGCCATCCTAATCGCCATGGCGGTGCTGTGTTTGTCACCGATGACCGGCACGCCAGCGACCGCACAGAGCAATGCTAGCGATGCGGCCTTTGCTGAAGCAGTAGACGCTGTAAAGAATAAAAACTATGCGCATGCAGTGACGCTGTTCGCTGACCAAGCCGAAGCCAACCAGCATGATGCACAATATAACTTGGCCGTTCTTTTGAAAGCTGGCAAAGGCGCACCGCAGGATTTCCTGAAAGCGCTTACCTGGGCATGGGCGGCACATCTTGGCGGGATTGAAGCAGCCGAAGATCTCTCAGACGAACTGCTCGATCTCATTCCTGAAAAATCTATCGAGGTGGCAAGAGATGCCGTTGCCAAGAGGTTGCGCGCACGTATTGATAGTGGAGAAAAGCCCGCCGTTATGCAGCTTGCGCGTTTTCATGCCGAACTGCGCGAGGAAGCTGACTACGAGCAGGCCTATATCTGGTACTCGATTTCAGCGGCCATCGGGATTGATGGTGCCTTCGAGGCACGTGACGACACACGCGGCGATGTCGACGAGGAAAAAATTGTTGAGCTTCAGGTTCAAGCTGGCACGATTTTTGAAACCCTGACATTTGATTAAGGGCGGCAGAACCGCCTTCATTTAAACTCGCAGAATGGCCTTGGAGACTAAGATGCAGGTGAAAGTTCACTGGATTATTGACGGCGTTGCCGAAATGGATGTTGAAGCCATTGAGGACGCTGAAAAAAATGTTGAGACAATTTTGGGAAAGCTGATTGAAGACAATCCGCAGCTGATGGATACACTGGGGGCGCGTGCGATTCAGGGCAAGGCCTATCTGCCTGGCTCAGAGGAGGATAAAGATGTCGAAAGCAGCTAAAGCGTCAACAAAGATCGCGCTGACAGTGCTTGTCTCAAGCTTGATTGCCGGCAGCGCCTTTGCCGCCGCACGCACTTATGTTTCCAAAAATGCATTGGCTACGAAGGAGCTGGAGACCTGTCGCCTGAGAAAGGCCAGTCCCATCGGAAAGATCACCGAGTGCCGCTATCAGCGTCAGAGCCGTGGCAAGGATGTGTTCATGACCATCGAAATGCCAAATGCTGACTGCATGCGTGAATTCCAGTGCGAGCGTGAAAAGAATTAACCGCCAGTCATGAGCCACCAGTCGCCAGCCGGCGGCTATCTGGTGCGGCAGTCAATGCCATTGAAGTCCCCCAGGCTGTCAAGATCATCAACATATTCAAAGCCAGCATCGACAAGGCGGGGACGCATATTATATAGATCAAGCCCTAGCTCGCCATTGGCGAGCTTGCGGCGTTTGTCTTCCTCGTCATCAATCCGCTGCTGTGCTGCTACCATCACCTGATCTGCCTGTTTACGGGCAACTATCACTACGCCATCATCATCGGCGCAGACCACGTCGCCAGGAAACACAAGCTGGCCGGCACAGACCACCGGCACGTTTACCGCGCCAAGGGTGTTTTTTACCGTACCCTTTGACGAGATGGCACGTGACCAGACGGGAAACTCCATCGTTTGAAGATCGGCAACGTCACGAACGCCGGCGTCAATCACCAACCCCTTGACACCACGCGCCTGTGCTGAGGTGGCAAGCAAATCACCAAAGAATCCATCATTGTTATCCGTGGTCAGCGCAACGACGAGAACATCACCCGGCTGACACAATTCGATCGCCACATGGACCATCCAGTTGTCACCGGGCTGTGCCAGAATGGTCACTGCCGCGCCGCTAATGCGGGCACCGGGATAGATCGGGCGCATATAGGGCTTCATCAGCCCGGTGCGCCCCTGCGCCTCATGAACGGTTGAAGTGCCAGTCGCGCCAAGTTGCGTTGCCAAGGCACCCGGCGTCCGTTCGATCTGTCTTACGGCTACTGTTTTCATGCCCCTCTCCTCAGGAAAAATCCACGCCTTGAGCCTAGATGATAAACAAACAGGGGCAAGCGCCAAATTTGATGTTGTTTGATCATCAAAATTGCAGCAGGTCACGCCCGTGATCAGTCAAAGCGACTCAGGATCTGATCCAGCGGTTTTTTGCGCTTCGCCGCCGCAGGTATAGAGGCATCCGCCGACGGATGGCCGACCGCAAGAATCATCAGTGGTTTGTTGGATTTTGGTCGAACGCAGATATCGGTGAGAAACCGCATGGGATTTGGCGTATGCGTCAAACAGGCAAGCCCGGCCAGATGTAGCGCTGAGATGAGAAATCCGGATGCGATGCCAACGCTTTCCGGCACATAGTAGTTTTTGTAGCGGGTGCCATCATCGAACTGCCCATGGCGTTCAGCAAAAATCACAATCAGCCAGGGCGCATCGACCAGATGGGGCTTATCGGGGCCGGTGCCGATAGGCTCCAGCGCCCTGATCCATTCGTCAGTGCTGTTCCGGCTGTAGAATCTGTGTTCTTCCGCTTCTGCGGCCTTGCGAATTTCAGCCTTCATCTGTGGATTTCCGATCAGGGCAAAATGCCAGGGCTGGTGATTTGCACCGCTTGGGGCAAGGCCCGCCGTCTGGATGCAATCCTCGATGATGCTGCGTGGCACCGGCCGCGGATCGAAATCACGCACGGAATGGCGTTGACGCATGATTGCCAGATGGGCATTGGCGGCAGCTATCATTTCCTCGTCACTGCGCTCCATGCGATCGGGCAGAGGTTTTGGTTCGTAGGACAGGGTCTCACGGGCAATCATCATCACTCCTGCGGCTTGTCAATTTGTGGTTGCTGGACATTCTGACGCGCTTTTGTCGGCGTATCAACTCTGCTACCTTAGCGCCTGTTATCCGTTTGAGGCATACATCGATCTGCCTCTTTGCCCTGCCAAAGAAGAGTTTTTTTACCATGTTCAATCCTGCGATTGCCTCCCTGACCGCTCCTCCTGTTTCTGTCGTGCTGGATTGGCGCGCCTCTTATAATGGTGACAAGGGCGCGTTGATCGATATGAGCCAGGCGGTTCCCGGCTATGCGGCCCATCCTGATTTGATGATGGCGCTGGCCGATGCAGCTGCAACAGTTGACGCGGCGCGCTATGGTCGTGTCGAGGGTGATGACGGGCTGCGCACCGCCTATGCGGCACATCTGGGCGAAATTTACGACAGCACTGTTGAGATGGGTGAGACCCATATCACCTCTGGCTGCAATCAGGCATTTGTCGCCTCAGCGCTGGCGGTTGCAGGCCGTGGCGAGGAAATCCTGATGACGCGCCCCTGTTATTTCAACCATGTATCGGCGCTTGGCATGCTCGGCATCGACATCGGCTATGTCGATTGTCATACGGGAAACGGCATGCGCCCACTGGTGGCAGATATTGATGCCGCCATCGGCCCAAAAACACGGGCACTGGCCATCATCACGCCGAATAACCCGTGCGGGACAATTTATCCAGCCAATTTGCTGGACGAGATTTTCACCCTGTGTCGCAAGCGGGGCATCTGGCTCATTCTTGACGAGACCTATCGTGATTTTCTGCCATTGAGCACGGGTCAGCCACACCGGTTGCTGAGCCATGATGGCTGGCAGGACACGCTAATCCAGCTCTATAGTTTTTCCAAATCCTACTGTATGCCCGGCCACCGGCTTGGCGCGGTGACTGGCGGCGCGGCGTTGGTTGCCGAACTGGCCAAAATCATCGACAACATTCAGATCTGCGCGCCGCGCACACCGCAGATCGCCGTTGCGCCAATGCTGCGTCAGCTCACCGACTGGCGACAGGAAAACCGCGCGCGCATCGCCGCCCGCTCAGATCTATTTGCCGAGATCATCGCCAGCATTGACGGGTGGACCCTGCTCAGCACGGGAGCCTATTTCGGCTATGTAAAACATCCATTTGCCGGCACCGCCTCCATCGAGGTGGCGCAGGAAATGGCCCGCAAGGTTGGTGTGCTGACCATTCCGGGAACGTTTTTTGGTGAGGGGCAGGAGAATAATCTCAGATTTGCCTTTGCCAATGCGGGCCGGGATGTCATCGCCGAACTGCCCAAACGCCTTTCACACTTTTGATCATAACGATATCAAAAGGAAATGAGCAGTAAGCAAATAACTACATTAGTTTCTTTGATACAATTCAAGCTTCTCAGCCTGCATCTTTAGCAGGGCCGTAACATTTCGAAGCGAAGGTGTGTCGATCTCTAATTTATCAGCAACCTCGATAACCGCTGACATTATTGGGTCGATCTCTAAAGGCCTGCCAGCTTCAATATCCTGACGAGTTGAGGGCTTGTGGCCAATAATGTTTGAAGCTCCCTCGATACGCTTA